>NZ_JBHYMK010000004.1:0-188803 GCF_042743065.1 Streptomyces sp. NPDC058872 | reverse complement strand
CCCCCCGCTCCTCCGCGTCCCCACCGCTCCGAGAGGCCCCCGGACAAGCACCCGACCGGACGGGCCCGGCAAGCGAAAGGGGTCAGGCGACGTTCACCCGCTGGCCGGGGGGCGCCGCCTCCAGCCAGGCCATGAATCCCGTCCGGGCGTCCTCGCTCATCGCGAGCTCCAGGCGGACGCCCTCGTACATGCAGGGCTGGATCACGGAGTCGGAGAGCAGCGCGAGCTCCTCCTCGCCCTCCGGCATCCGCCGCTCCAGGGCCACGATGGAGGAACGCTCCAGCACCCGGCGCGGGCGCGGTGCGTACGAGAAGACCCGGAACCAGGCGATCTCGTCACCGCTGTAGCGGGCGACCCCGTACACCCAGCCCTTGCCGGTCGAGTCCGGCTCGTCGGGGACGTTCCACCGGAGCGAACAGTCGAAGGTGCCGCCGGCACGCTGGATCAGTCTCCGGCGCAATCCGAAGACGAAGAGCCCGATCACCACCAGTGCGACGACCAGGCCGCACACGAGCAGAGCGAGGAACATCTTCACCGACCTCCTCGCTGCGTCCCGTAGCCGGCACGTCCGGCAGAACCGAATACAACCTGCATCTGCATCGCCTCAGCCGCGACACGGTCCGGAAAATTCCGGACCGTGCCGCGGCTGAGGGCACTCCTACTCGGTGCGGACCGTCAGTGGACCGCTACCGCGCGCAGCCGGACCTCGGCGCGCCGCTCGGCAGCGGCGTCCGACTCCGTCTTCGCACGCTCCAGCGCGCGCTCGGCACGCTGGGCGTCGATCTCGTCCGCCAGCTCGCAGATCTCCGCGAGCAGAGACAGCTTGTCGTCGGCGAACGAGATGAACCCGCCGTGGACGGCGGCGACGACGGTCGCGCCCTCACTCGTACGGATGGTCACCGGGCCCGACTCCAGCACACCGAGCAGCGGCTGGTGACCGGGCATGACGCCGATGTCGCCGGAGGTGGTACGCGCGATGACCAGGGTGGCCTCGCCAGACCAGACACTCCGGTCCGCGGCGACCAGCTCGACGTGCAGCTCAGCAGCCAAGGGGGGCTCCTCGGGTCACCACCCGGCGGTCGTGCCGGGTGTTGGGGTCAATTCTAGGGGGCGTGGAGAGGGGGCGGGACGGATCCCGCCCCCTCTCGGGCGAGCACGGGGCTCAGGAGACGCCGAGCTCCTTGGCGTTCTTCTTGAGGTCCTCGAGACCACCACACATGAAGAAGGCCTGCTCCGGGAAGTGGTCGAACTCACCGTCGCAGATCGCGTTGAACGCGGCGATCGACTCGTCGAGCGGAACGTCCGAACCGTCCACGCCGGTGAACTGCTTCGCCGCGTGGGTGTTCTGGGACAGGAAGCGCTCGACACGGCGGGCGCGGTGGACGACGAGCTTGTCCTCCTCGCTCAGCTCGTCGATACCGAGGATCGCGATGATGTCCTGGAGGTCCTTGTACTTCTGCAGGATTCCCTTGACGCGCGTGGCGGCGTCGTAGTGGTCCTGCGCGATGTAGCGCGGGTCCAGGATCCGGGACGTGGAGTCCAGCGGGTCCACGGCCGGGTAGATGCCCTTCTCGGAGATCGGACGGGAGAGAACCGTCGTCGCGTCGAGGTGGGCGAAGGTGGTCGCCGGCGCCGGGTCGGTGAGGTCGTCGGCGGGGACGTAGATCGCCTGCATCGAGGTGATCGAGTGACCACGGGTCGAGGTGATGCGCTCCTGGAGGAGACCCATCTCGTCGGCCAGGTTCGGCTGGTAACCCACCGCGGAGGGCATGCGGCCGAGCAGGGTCGACACCTCGGAACCGGCCTGCGTGAAGCGGAAGATGTTGTCGATGAAGAACAGCACGTCCTGCTTCTGCACATCGCGGAAGTACTCCGCCATGGTCAGACCGGCGAGGGCCACACGGAGACGGGTGCCCGGGGGCTCGTCCATCTGGCCGAAGACCAGGGCGGTCTTGTCGAGAACGCCCGAGTCCTCCATCTCCGCGATGAGGTCGTTGCCCTCACGGGTGCGCTCGCCCACGCCGGCGAAGACGGAAACGCCCTCGTGCAGCTTCGCCACACGCATGATCATTTCCTGGATCAGAACGGTCTTGCCGACACCGGCACCACCGAACAGACCGATCTTTCCACCCTTGACGTACGGGGTGAGGAGGTCGACGACCTTCAGGCCGGTCTCGAACATCTCGGTCTTCGACTCGAGCTGGTCGAACGCCGGGGCCTTGCGGTGGATGGACCAGCGCTCGCCGACCTCGGACTCGGCCTCGGGCTCGTTCAGGATCTGGCCCAGCGTGTTGAACACGCGACCCTTGGTGACGTCGCCGACGGGCACCGTGATGCCGTCGCCGGTGTCGGTCACCGGGGCCTGGCGGACCAGACCGTCGGTGGGCTGCATCGAGATGGTACGGACGATGCCGTCACCGAGGTGCTGCGCGACCTCGAGGGTCAGCGTCTTCTTCGCGCCCTCCTCGGCCGGGTCGGCGACCTCGACGTGCAGGGCGTTGTAGATCTCCGGCATCGCGTCGACGGGGAACTCCACGTCGACGACCGGGCCGATGACCCGGGCGACGCGGCCCGTGGCGGCGGCCGTCTCAACAGTGGTCGTCATTACTTGTCACTCCCCGCGGTCGCGTCGGCCAGGGCTGCGGTGCCACCGACGATCTCGCTGATTTCCTGGGTGATTTCGGCCTGGCGGGCCGCGTTGGCAAGTCGGGAGAGGTTGTTGATCAAGTCTCCCGCGTTGTCGGTGGCCGACTTCATCGCGCGGCGCGTGGCGGCGTGCTTGGAAGCAGCCGACTGGAGCAGCGCGTTGTAGATCCGGCTCTCGACGTAGCGCGGCAGCAGGGCGTCGAGGACGTCCTCCGCCGACGGCTCGAAGTCGTACAGCGGGCGGAGGGTCTCCGGCTCGCCGGCCTCCTTCGCCACCTCGTCGAGGCTCAGGGGCAGCAGCCGGGCCTCGACCGCCGTCTGGGTCATCATCGAGACGAACTCGGTGTAGACGATGTGGAGCTCGTCCACACCACCCTCCGCCGTGTCCTTCTCGATCGCCTCGATCAGCGGTGCGGCGATCTTCTTGGCGTCCGCGTAGGTCGGCTCGTCCGTGAAGCCCGCCCACGTGTCGGCCAGCGCGCGCTCACGGAAGTTGAAGTGCGCGACGCCACGGCGGCCGACGACATAGATGTCGACCGTGCGGCCCTCGCCCTCCAGCTTCTTGATCAGCTGTTCCGCCGCCTTGATGGCGTTGGAGTTGAAGGCGCCGGCCAGACCGCGGTCGCTCGAGAGGAGCAGGACCGCGGCACGGCTCGGGTTCTCCACCTCGGTGGTCAGCGGGTGCTTGTCGTTCGCACCCGTGGCCACCGCCGTGACCGCCCGCGTGAGCTCGGTCGCGTACGGAGTCGACGCCTGCACCTTGCGCTGCGCCTTGACGACGCGCGAGGCGGCGATCATCTCCATCGCCTTGGTGATCTTCTTCGTCGCGGTGACGGATTTGATGCGACGCTTGTAGACCCGGAGCTGCGCTCCCATGAGTCAGGTCCCTTCCGTCGTCACTTCGAGACGTTGACGGCGGCAGCGTCCTCGCCGAGCAGCTTGCCGTCAGAGGTCTCGAACTGCTTCTTGAACTCCGCGATGGCGTCGGCGACGGCCGTCAGGGTGTCGTCCGACATCTTCTTGCCCTCGCGGATGGAGGTCATGAGACCGGAGTGGCTCTGGCGCAGGTACGCCAGGAGCTCGGCCTCGAAGCGACGGATGTCGGCGACCGGGACGTCGTCCATCTTGCCGGTGGTGCCGGCCCAGACCGAGACGACCTGGTTCTCCGTGGGCATCGGCTGGTACTGAGCCTGCTTGAGCAGCTCGACCATGCGCTGACCGCGCTCCAGCTGCGCCTTGGAGGCCGAGTCCAGGTCCGAACCGAAGGCCGCGAAGGCCTCCAGCTCACGGAACTGGGCCAGGTCCACGCGGAGGCGACCGGCGATCTGCTTCATGGCCGGGTGCTGGGCGGAGCCACCGACTCGGGAGACCGAGATGCCGACGTTCAGGGCCGGGCGCTGGCCGGCGTTGAACAGGTCGGACTCCAGGAAGCACTGGCCGTCGGTGATGGAGATGACGTTGGTCGGGATGAAGGCCGAGACGTCGTTGGCCTTCGTCTCGACGATCGGCAGACCGGTCATCGAACCGGCACCCATCTCGTCCGAGAGCTTGGCGCAGCGCTCGAGGAGGCGGGAGTGCAGGTAGAAGACGTCACCCGGGTAGGCCTCACGGCCCGGCGGGCGGCGCAGCAGCAGCGACACGGCGCGGTAGGCGTCGGCCTGCTTCGACAGGTCGTCGAAGACGATCAGGACGTGCTTGCCCTCGTACATCCAGTGCTGGCCGATGGCCGAGCCGGTGTACGGCGCCAGGTACTTGAAGCCGGCCGGGTCGGACGCCGGGGCGGCGACGATCGTCGTGTACTCGAGCGCACCGGCCTCTTCCAGCGCGCCGCGCACGGACGCGATGGTGGAGCCCTTCTGGCCGACGGCGACGTAGATGCAGCGGACCTGCTTGTTCACGTCGCCCGAGCGCCAGTTGTCGCGCTGGTTGATGATCGTGTCGACGGCCAGGGCGGTCTTGCCGGTCTGGCGGTCACCAATGATCAGCTGACGCTGACCACGGCCGACCGGGGTCATGGCGTCGACGGCCTTGTAGCCGGTCTCCATCGGCTCGTGGACCGACTTGCGCTGCATGACGCCCGGCGCCTGCAGCTCGAGGGCGCGGCGGCCCTCGGTCGCGATCTCGCCGAGACCGTCGATCGGGTTACCGAGCGGGTCGACGACGCGACCCAGGTATCCCTCGCCGACACCGACGGAGAGGACCTCGCCGGTGCGCTGCACCGACTGTCCCTCCTCGATGCCGCTGAACTCGCCGAGGACGATCGCACCGATCTCGCGCTCTTCGAGGTTCAGCGCGAGACCGAGGGTGCCGTCCTCGAACTTCAGCAGCTCGTTCGCCATGGCCGAGGGAAGACCCTCGACCTTCGCGATGCCGTCGCCGGCCAGGCTGACCGTGCCGACCTCCTCGCGCGAGGCCGCGTCCGGCTGGTACGACTGGACAAAGGTCTCCAGTGCGTCCCGGATCTCCTCCGGCCGGATCGTGAGCTCCGCCATCTGGGTTCCCTGCTCTCCTTGTTGGGCCCGAAGTTTCTTAAGGGGTCTGGGGGCCGACCCCCAGGAATCTTCTGCAATCTCTGCACGGCCCAACCGGGCCGCTGGTGTTGCGGTGTTGCGGTGATGCCTTGTTCTGTTGGCTGCCGTCAGCCGGCCAGTCGACGGGTCGCCTCGCCGAGGCGCTCCGCGATGGAACCGTCGATGACCTCGTCGCCGACCCGCACGGTGATCCCGCCGAGGACCGCGGGGTCCACGTCCAGGTTCAGGTGCATCTCGCGGCCGTACAGCTTGGCCAGCACGGTGCCGAGGCGCTGCTTCTGCCGGTCCGACAGCGGCACCGCCGAGGTGACGACGGCGACCATCCGGTTCCGACGCGCCGCGGCGAGCTTGGACAGGGACTCGAGTCCCGCTTCCAGGCTACGTCCCCGGGGCTGGGTCACCAGACGGACGACCAGGCGCTCGGTGGTCGCGTGGGCCTTGCCGCCGAGCAGGCTGCGGAGCAGCGTGCCCTTGGCCGTGGCCGTGGCGCCCTTGTCCGTCAGCGCGGAGCGGAGCTCGTTGCTGGAGGACACGATCCGGCCGAACCGGAACAGCTCGTCTTCGACGTCGTCGAGTGCGCCCGCCTTCTGCGCCGCGGTGAGGTCGGCGGTGTTCGCCATTTCCTCGGCCGCGTCGACCAGGTCGCGCGAGCGCGACCAGCGGGAGCGGACCATGCCGGAGACCAGGTCGACGGTCTCGCCGCCCACCTGCCCGCGGAGGAGTCGCTGCGCGAGTTCGGCCTTGGCCTCACCCGACTGGGCGGGGTCGGTCAGGACCCGGCGCAGCGACACCTCGCGGTCGAGCAGCGTGGTGACGGCGGCCAGCTCGTCCGCGAGCTTCGTCACGTCGACCGGGGTGTTGTCGGTCAGCGCGTCGAGGGATTCGCGTGCGGCGGACAGTGCCTCGCGGCTCGCTCCGTTCATCGGACAGCCTCGGCCTTCTCCTCGAGCTCGTCGAGGAAGCGGTCGATCGTGCGGCTCTGGCGGGCGGTGTCCTCGAGGGACTCGCCGACCAGCTTGCCGGCCAGGTCGGTGGCGAGCTTGCCCACGTCCTGACGCAGCGAGGCGGACGCGGCCTTGCGGTCGGCCTCGATCTGCGCGTGACCGGCAGCGATGATCTCTTCGCGCTGGCGCTGGCCTTCCGCCTTCATCTCCTGGATGATCGCGGTGCCCTGCTCCGTCGCCTCCTGGCGAAGACGCGCGGCCTCGTGGCGGGCCTCGGCGAGCTGGGCCTTGTACTGCTCCAGCACACTCTGAGCCTCGATCTGGGCCGACTCGGCCTTCTCGATGCCACCCTCGATGGCCTCGCGACGCTCGTCCAGAACCTTGTTGATGTTCGGGAGGAGCTTCTTGGCGAGGAAGCCGAAGACGATGACGAAGGCGATCAGGCCGATGACGAGCTCGTCGAGATGCGGGATCAGAGGAGGCTGAGGCTCCTCCGCCGCCGCAAGAAGCAGAGCGTTCACATCAGTGCCTTCCGTAAAAAGAATCGGGCAGTCGGTCCGGCTTACTGGTAGACGAAGCCCATGACGATGCCGATGAGGGCGAGCGCCTCACAGAAGGCGAAGCCCATGATCTGGTTGGTACGGATGAGACCGGCGGCCTCGGGCTGGCGGGCGAGCGCCTGCGTACCGTTACCGAAGATGATGCCGACGCCGACGCCGGGGCCGATCGCGGCGAGGCCGTAACCGATCGAGGCGACGTTGCCAACGACGTTGGTCTTGGCGCTGCCACCTTCGGCGGCGAGGTTGATCATGTCGAGAGCAGCGGACATGCCGTTACTTCCTTCTCTTTCAATGACCCGATGGGGGTTGGCCACCGGACGACTGATGGATGCGGGGTGGAGCTACGGGGTGGGTGCGGCTCAGTGGTGCTCGGAGAGCGCGCCCTGGACGTAGCTGCAGGCCAGGAGGACGAAGACGTACGCCTGGACGGCCTGGATGAAGAGCTCGAAGGCAGTCATGGTGAGGACCATCACGAACGAGGCGCCGGCGTAGACGAATCCCAGGCCGTTCATGAGGTACCAGGTGGCCAGCGAGAACATCACGATCAGCAGGTGACCGGCGAACATGTTCGCGAACAGTCGCACCGCGTGCGTGAAGGGCCGGATGATCAGGTTCGAGAAGAACTCGAGAAGCATGATGAGCGGGAGGATCGCACCCAGGGACTTGTCGTACCCGAGGATGTTCTTCCAGCCGCCGGCGAAGCCGTGCTTCTTGAAGGTCAGCGCCACCCACATGACGTAGACGATCAGCGCGAGGGCCGCCGGGAAGGCGATCAGCGACGTGACCGGGAACTGGGCGAGCGGAATGATCGACCAGAGGTTCATGATCCAGACGAAGAAGAACAACGACACCATGAAGGGGACGTACTTCTCGCCGTCCTTCTTGCCGATGATCTCGTAGACGATGCCGCGGCGCACGAAGTCGTAACCGGCCTCGCCGACCATCTGCATCTTGCCGGGGATCAGCTTGGGCTTGTTGAAAGCGGCCCAGAAGAACCCGACGACCACGATGGAGCCCAGGATGGCGAGCAGCATCGGCTTGGTGAACTCGATGCCGGCCACCGTGGCGATGGGCTCGTACATGAACGTGTGCAGGCCCGGCGCCGGGAAGCCACATCCACTGAAGATGTGGCAATCCGGGTCGAAGGCAAGCGTCTGGTCAGCACTCACCGCGGGCTCCTTCAGCGTGGCGCATAGGTACGGCAACCTCGTTGTGTCGGCGCGGCACGCAGCCGCGGGTCGGCACTGGACTGGTCTTACGGATAAGGGGGCGGCGGTTCGGCATCGAGCCTCTCGCTGGGACAGGCGCCGTTTCGGATGCCCGCGTCCGCAGTGCCGCAGTTGGCACCGGACGATAGCAGGAAGCCGAACGCGGCTTTATCCCGGCCCTACCCTTCACGACTTGGACCCCGTGTTTCCGGGGTCGATGTACGTGATCTTGGCCTTCATGTAGGCCCGGGCCTGTGCGGCGACCCACACCACGGTCGTCGCGAGCAGCGTGAAGGCGAAGGCCTTGAAGTCGAACAGCGTGGTGTTCTTCAACAAGGCCAGGAAGATGAAGAGCACCAGCAACTGGGCCGTGTAGAGCATCAGCCCCATGGCCTGGAAGAGGTGCGGAAGCGACTTTGCCGTCCGCTGGAGAACCAGCTGCCCGATCCCCATGAAGAGGATCACCACCAGGGTGCCGACGACGGCACCGATCGCACCCTTGCCACCGGCGACCACCCCGCTGATGACCGTGGCGACTGCGCCGACGGCTGCGGTGGGTACAACGGTGTGCAGGAGGATGCGTGCGTCGTTCGACGGCATGGCGGTGTCTCCGCTTGCTCTGGAGGGGGCGATGGTGTCGTCATGGACGAGCGTAAGCCCGGTCCGAGGTGGGTCTCGGGGCCAACAGACCGTCGCACTACGGTCTTTCGGCACTGTCGCCGGGTCTCGTGAACCGTATCACAAACTATTTGAATAGGTCTTTACCCATACGGTGTGCCAACCGTCACACATGAGGGTTACCCCGCGCGTGTGTGCGCGACAGCGGGGGACCTTGTCTGCTAATGAACCGCGATGGGGCTTTCGTCAACCACGCGCCCCGGCCTTACTCCGGTCGGGGAAGCGCGAACGGTGACCGAGGGCGGTCGCCCCGTTGACCCCGGCGGGCACCGGTTCCTGCTCCTCCTCCGCGCCCCCGGCGTCCCCGGAGGGCTCGGCCGGCTCGGCGGAGGCCCTCTTGCGGCGGCGGTAGCGGGGCGGCACCACGGACTCGGCCCAGCGGGGCGCACGCGGCGTGAAGCGCGGCAGCAACAGCAGGACCAGACCGATCGCGCTCAGCGCCACGACCCCCAGGACGATCCACATCGAGGTCGAGTGGACCGAGTACGCCAGCGTGCCGAAGGCGATCAGCGCCGACCAGAAGTACATGATCAGCACCGCGCGGCTGTGCGAGTGGCCGATTTCCAGGAGCCGGTGGTGCAGGTGCCCGCGGTCGGCGGCGAACGGCGACTGCCCCTTCCAGGTGCGGCGCACGATCGCCAGGACCAGGTCCGCCATCGGGATCGCGATGATGGTCAACGGCAGCACGAGCGGGATGAAGACGGGCAGGGCGGCGTGCGTGGCCTCGCGGGTCGAACCCTCGAAGATCTTCAGCGCGTCCGGGTCGACCTGGCCGGTGATGGAGATGGCGGAGGCCGCCAGGATCAGGCCGATCAGCATCGAGCCCGAGTCGCCCATGAAGATCCGCGCCGGGTGCATGTTGTGCGGGAGGAAGCCCAGGCACATGCCCATGAGGATGGCGGCGAACAGGGTTGCGGGGGCGGCGGCTTCGATCGTGTAGCCGTACCAGAGGCGGTAGGCGTACAGGAAGAAGGCCGCGGCGGCGAGGCAGACCATGCCGGCGGCGAGGCCGTCGAGGCCGTCGACGAAGTTCACGGCGTTGATGGTGAGGACCACCAAGGCCACCGTCAGGAGCGTGCCCTGTCCGGGGGTGAGGGCGACCGTCCCGACGCCGGGGATGGGCAACCACAGGATCGTCAGGCCCTGCGCCACCATCACGCCCGCCGAAATCATCTGGGCGCCCAGCTTGATGAGCGCGTCCAGCTCGAACTTGTCGTCGAGGACGCCGATGAGCCAGATCAGGGCCGCGCCGGAGAGCAGGGCGCGCGGCTCGTTCGACTGCTCGAAGACGCTGTTCAGGTTCTGCAGGTGGTCGGCGACGAGGAGGCCCGCGCACAGCCCGAAGAACATGGCGATGCCACCGAGCCGCGGAGTCGGTTCTCGGTGCACGTCGCGGGCGCGGATCTCCGGCATCGCCCCGGTCGCGATGGCGAACTTCCGCACCGGCCCGGTGAGCAGATAGGTCACCGCTGCCGTGACACAGAGCGTCAGCAGGTAATCACGCACGGGCTGCCCCACAGGAATCGCTGGCCATCTCAGCCCCACACCCTAGCCGTGCCGTCCACATGCTCTGAGACACCGGGGTCGTCCGAACGGTTGCAGACGGTCTTCGCTCAGCCTCCATACGGGGGAAATCGGGAAGTCAGCTCGCGGACTTCCGTGCGCACCCGAGCCGTCTCCCCGGGATCGTCCCGCAGTGCGACGGTGAACAGCGCGGCGATCCGGGCCATTTCCGGGGCGCCCATCCCCTGGGTGGTCACGGCGGCCGTGCCGAGCCGGATCCCCCGGCCCTCCCCGTGCGGCAGCGCACAGATGTCGAGGACCATGCCGGCGGCGGCGAGCCGGGCACGGGCGGTGCGGCCGTCGACTCCGAGCGGAGCGGGGTCGGCGGTGATCAGATGGGTGTCGGTACCGCCCGTGGTCAGCGCGAACCCCTCGGCGGCGAGCGCGGCCGCGAGGACCCTGGCGTGCTCGACCACCCGGTGGGCGTACGCGGTGAACGCCGGGGTGGACGCCTCGCCGAAGGCCACCGCCTTCGCCGCGATCGTGTGCATCTGGGCACCGCCCTGGGTGAACGGGAACACCGCCCGGTCGATCCGGTCCGCCAGCTCCTCGCCGCACAGGATCATCCCGCCCCGCGGACCGCGCAGCACCTTGTGGGTCGTCGCGCAGACCACGTCGGCGTACGGAACGGGGCTGGGCGCCGCTCCTCCGGCGACCAGGCCGATCGGATGGGCCGCGTCCGCGATGAGATAGGCCCCTACCTCGTCGGCGACCTCGCGGAAGACCGCGTAGTCGAGGTGACGGGGATAGGAGATCGAGCCGCAGACGATCGCCTTGGGACGGTGGTGGCGGGCGAGCGCGGCGAGCTGCTCGTAGTCGACGAGTCCGGTCTCGGCGTCGACCCCGTACGGCACGAAGTCGAACCAGCGGCCGGAGAAGTTGGCGGGCGAACCGTGCGTGAGGTGCCCGCCGTGGTTCAGGCCCATGGCCAGGACCGTGTCACCGGGCCTGAGAAGGGCCGCGTACGCCGCCAGGACGGCCGAGGAGCCGGAGTGCGCCTGGACGTTCGCGTGGTCGGCTCCGAAGAGCGCGGTGGCCCGCTCGACGGCGATCCGCTCGATCGCGTCGGCGTACTCGCAGCCGCCGTGGTGCCGGGCGCCCGGGTAGCCCTCGGCGTACTTGTTGGCGAGCGCGGAGCCCAGGGCGGCGAGGACGGCGGGCGAGGTGAAGTTCTCGGCCGCGATCAGCTGCAGGCTGTCGGCCTGCCGCCGCGCCTCTCCCAGCAGCACGTCGGCGACCTCGGGGTCCTGCCGGCGCAGGGCGTCGAGTTCCTCATCAGGGGGTGCGGTGACCGACATATCACCAATGTAGGCGCGCTGCTGCGCACCCGCCCCCCAGCGGACGCCGGCCGGCCCGGACTCCCGGGATCAGCGCCGGGCCGAAACGCCCGTCAGTGCCGTGACCACCGGGTCGAGGGCCTGGTTGATCTCGTCGCCGATGGAGCGGAAGAAGGTGATCGGGGCGCCGTACGGGTCGTTGACCTCGTCCGCGTCCACCGAAGGGGCCAGCAGCCACCCGCGGAGAGCGGCAGCCGCACGGACCAGGGCACGGGCGCGCTCCACCGTTCCCTCGGAACGCGGATCGGGCAGGGTGGCCGGGTCGATCGCGCGGACCAGGCGGGTGAACTCCTTGAGGGTGAAGGTGCGCAGGCCCGCCGAATGGCCCATCGAGATGACCTGCGCCCGGTGGTCACGGGTCGCGGTGAGGACCAGATCGGCGCGGATGACGTGCTCGTCGAGGAGTTCACGCCCCACGAAGCCGGTGTGGTCCGCGCCGAAGTCGGCGAGGACCAGCTCCGCGTTGGCCTCCATCGGGGCGCCCTCGTGGCCCCAGGTGCCCGCGCTCTCCACGATCAGGCCGCCGCCGAAGGGGTCGCCGAGGCGGTCGCTCAGGGCATGGCGGGTGAGCCGCTCGGTGATCGGCGAGCGGCAGACGTTGCCAGTGCTGACGTGGAGGATGCGGAAGGTGTTGCCTGCTTCGTGCCCCGCTATGCCACGCCCCTCAGGGACGGTCAACTGGCCACCTCGAGGTCGGGTACGACCTTCCGGAGCTCCTCCGGGGAGAGCGCGCCCTCGCGCAGCAGCACCGGCACCTTGCCCGTGACGTCCACGATGGAGGAGGGGACGATGCCGGGCGTCGGGCCGCCGTCGAGGTAGACGGAGACGGAGTCGCCGAGCATCCCCTGGGCCGCATCGCAGTCCTCCGGCGCCGGGTGGCCGGTGAGGTTGGCGGAGGAGACGGCCATCGGACCGACCTCGGTGAGCAACTCGATCGCAACCGGGTGCAGGGGCATCCGGATGGCGACCGTCCCCCGGGTGTCGCCGAGGTCCCACTGGAGGGACGGCTGGTGCTTGGCGACGAGGGTGAGCGCGCCGGGCCAGAAGGCGTCGACGAGCTCCCAGGCGTGCTCGGAGAAGTCGGTGACCAGGCCGTGGAGGGTGTTCGGGGAACCGATGAGCACGGGGGTGGGCATGTTGCGACCGCGGCCCTTGGCGGTGAGCAGCTCCGCGACGGCCTCGCTGCTGAAGGCGTCCGCCCCGATCCCGTACACCGTGTCGGTGGGCAGCACGACCAGCTCGCCCCGGCGTACGGCGGACGCGGCCTCGCGCAGGCCGGTCGCACGGTCGGTCGCCTCGTTGCAGTCGTATCGCCGTGCCATCAGTTCCCGGCCTCCTCGTACGCGTGGTTCGTCATGACGGTCATGGCATTGCCTTGCGGGCGGTCGCGAAGCGCGGCCGGTTGTTCAGGTCGGGGTGGTCGGCGGCATCGGCCCAGCCGGCCTCTTCGTTGAAGATCCACGGCACCTGACCGCCCTGGGTGTCGGCGTGCTCGATGACGACGAGGCCTCCGGGGCGCAGCAGCCGGTGGGCGGTGCGCTCGATGCCGCGGATGGTGTCGAGGCCGTCCTCACCGGAGAAGAGGGCCATCTCCGGGTCGTGGTCGCGGGCCTCGGGCGCCACGTACTCCCACTCGGTGAGCGGGATGTAGGGCGGGTTGGAGATGACCAGGTCGACCTGGCCGTCCAGCTCGGGGAGCGCGGTGAGCGCATCGCCGCGGTGGACGGTGACGCGGGAGCCCTCGGCGTTCTTGCGGGTCCACACGAGCGCGTCCTCGGAGAGCTCGACGGCGTGCACGCGCGAGCGCGGAACCTCCTGCGCCATGGCGAGGGCGATGGCCCCGGATCCGGTGCACAGGTCGACGATGAGCGGTTCCACGACGTCCATGGCGCGCACGGCGTCTATGGCCCAGCCGACGACCGACTCGGTCTCCGGGCGGGGCACGAAGACTCCGGGCCCCACCTGGAGCTCCAGGTAGCGGAAGAACGCCCGGCCGGTGATGTGCTGGAGCGGCTCGCGGGCCTCGCGGCGGGCGACGGCCTCCCAGTAGCGGGCGTCGAAGTCCGCGTCCCTGACGTTGTGCAGCTCCCCCCGCTTGACGCCGTGCACGAACGCGGCGAGCTCTTCCGCGTCGAAACGCGGCGAGGGAACGCCGGCGTCGGCCAGCCGCTGGGTGGCCTGGGCCACCTCGGCAAGCAGCAGGTTCACGCTGGTCCTCCGTGGTGCGGGGTGGGGCTTACGGAACTTACGCCGCGGCGAGCTTGGCAGCCGAGTCGGCGTCGACGCACGCCTGGATCATGGCGTCCAGATCGCCGTCGAGCACCTGGTCCAGGTTGTAGGCCTTGAAGCCGACGCGGTGGTCCGAGATGCGGTTCTCCGGGAAGTTGTACGTGCGGATCTTCTCGGACCGGTCGACGGTGCGGACCTGGCTGCGCCGGGCGTCCGCGGCCTCCGCCTCGGCCTTCTCCTGGGCGGCTGCGAGGAGCCGGGAGCGCAGGATGCGCATGGCCTGCTCCTTGTTCTGGAGCTGGCTCTTCTCGTTCTGGCAGGAGGCGACGATGCCGGTCGGCAGGTGGGTGATGCGGACGGCGGAGTCGGTGGTGTTGACCGACTGGCCGCCGGGGCCGGAGGAGCGGTAGACGTCGATGCGCAGGTCGTTGGCGTGGATCTCGACGTCGACCTCCTCCGCCTCGGGCGTGACCAGGACGCCGGCGGCGGAGGTGTGGATGCGACCGGCGGACTCGGTGGCGGGCACCCGCTGGACGCGGTGCACCCCGCCCTCGTACTTGAGCCGCGCCCAGACGCCCTGGCCGGGCTCGGTGGCGCCGTTGCCGCCCTTGGTCTTCACGGCGACCTGGACGTCCTTGTAGCCGCCGAGCTCGGACTCGGTGGCGTCGATGATCTCCGTCTTCCAACCGACGCGCTCGGCGTACCGCAGGTACATCCGGAGGAGGTCGCCGGCGAAGAGGGCGGACTCGTCACCGCCCGCGCCCGCCTTGATCTCCAGGATGACGTCCTTGTCGTCGCTCGGGTCGCGCGGGACGAGGAGCAGGCGGAGCTTGTCGGTGAGCTCCTCCCGGTCCTTCTCCAGCTGCTTGACCTCGGCGGCGAAGTCGGGGTCGTCCTGTGCCAGCTCGCGGGCGGTCTCGATGTCGTCGCCGGTCCGCTTCCAGGCCCGGTAGGCGGCGACGATCGGGGTCAGCTCGGCGTAGCGCTTGTTCAGCTTGCGCGCGTTCGCCTGGTCGGCGTGGACCGACGGGTCCGCGAGCTTCGTCTCGAGGCCGGCGTGCTCGCCGACCAGTTCCTCGACCGCCTCGAACATCGGGGGCTCCTGGGTTTTCGTCAATTGCTACGGGACGGCAAAGCGCCGGTCCCGGCCACCCGAGCGGGGCGGCCGAGGACCGGCGCAGGGGCTCGCTACTTGGCGGAGCCGGCCTTGCCGAAGCGGGCCTCGAAGCGGGCCACGCGGCCGCCGGTGTCGAGGATCTTCTGCTTGCCCGTGTAGAACGGGTGGCACTCGGAGCAGACCTCGGCACGGATGGTGCCCTCGGTGAGGGTGCTACGGGTGGTGAACGACGCGCCACAGGTGCAGCTGACCTGGGTCTCGACGTACTCGGGGTGAATCTCGCGCTTCAAGGGTTTCTCCTAGTTTCGGGAGGGTGCCGGGTCGCCGCCGCGGGTTGCGGACGGCGTGAACCGGGACCGACGTACCAGTCTGCCAGGACTGGCCGCATCTCCCCAAACCGGGGTCGAGCCGGAGGTATTCCCGGACGCCCCTCCGGGCCGTGCCACCGGTCCGCGCCCGGACGCCCCTCCTCCCCGGGCCCTCGCTCCGGGCTACTGCACGACGCCCTCGGCCTGGCCGGTGGCGCTTCCCTCGGTCGCCGACGCCGGGACGGGCCGGTCGTTCTTGAGCGCCTCCCAGACCTGCTGCGCCTGGACCTCCAGGGGAACCACCCGGTTCGGGTCCCGGGGGTCGTACCCGACGGGCAGGGTGACCATGTGGACGTCCGCGGCGTCGATGCCGGAGAGGCCCTTGGCGAAGCCCATCAGCTCCTGGATCGAGTCGAGCTCGGAGTCCGGCGTGATGGCCTTGGTGGCGGCGTCGGCGAGCCCGTACAGCTTGGCCGGGTCGGTGAGGACGCCGATGCCCTTGACCTGCTTCAGGAAGGCCTTCACGAAGGCCTGCTGGAGCTGTATGCGGCCCAGGTCGCTGCCGTCGCCGACGCTCTTGCGGGTGCGGACCAGGCCGAGGGACTGCTCGCCGTCGAGGGTGTGCGTG
Source organism: Streptomyces sp. NPDC058872 (assembly GCF_042743065.1). Classification (NCBI taxonomy): domain Bacteria; kingdom Bacillati; phylum Actinomycetota; class Actinomycetes; order Kitasatosporales; family Streptomycetaceae; genus Streptomyces; species Streptomyces sp. NPDC058872. The sequence continues at coordinate 173,054 of NZ_JBHYMK010000004.1, read as the reverse complement.
CCCGGCGCGAGGTCGAGGTGGCTCTTGTCGTCCTTGATGGCCCGGGTGGTGGTGATCTCGACGCCGCCGAGCTCGTCGACGAGCTTCTTGAAGCCGGTGAAGTCGACCTCGATGTAGTGGTCCATGCGGATCCCGGACATCGATTCGACGGTCTTCACGGCGCAGGCGGGGCCACCGACCTCGTACGCGGTGTTGAACATGGCCCGCTGCTCGCCGGGGACGGGGTTTCCCTCCTCGTCGGTGCAGGGGGGTCGGTCGACGAGGGTGTCACGGGGGAGGGAGACCACGTCGGCCGCCTTGTGGCCCTCGTGGACGTGCACGACCATCGCGGTGTCGGAGCGGGCGCCGCCCTCGTCCCTACCGTAGGCGCCGTTGTCGCCCGAGCGGGAGTCGGAGCCGAGGACCAGGATGTCCAGGGAACCGTCGTCGACCTCGTCGGGGCGCTCGGTGCCGAGCCGGGCGTTGATGTCGACGGTCTGCAGATTGGCATCGAGCTTGAGGTAGACGTAGGCGAGCCCGGCACCACCGAGGACGAGCACCGCGGCGGCGCCCGCCAGCAGGATCGGCCCCTTGCGCCGGCGGGCAGGCCTCCTGCGGCGCCGGCCCTCGCCCGCACCGCTCCCGCGGCTGCTCTCGCTCTGTTCCGTCATCGGCTTTCCTCACCCCCAGGATTCACCTTCTGTGACGGCGAAGCACCCGAAAGGGTTGCGCAGGAGCCGATGGGGTTTGGGCGGGCACAGCACTGCGCCCACCGTGTCGAGCACGGTGGGCGCAGTGGTTCACGCAGGTCACGACGGGGTCACGGACCCGTGTCCGCGTACGTCGTGTGACGCAGATCTCGCGTCAGTCGTTGTTGCTGGCTCCCGGCGTGGTCTTCTGGATCTGGAGCAGGAACTCGCCGTTCGACTTCGTCTGCTTGAGCTTGTCGAGCAGCAGCTCGATCGCCTGCTGCTGGTCGAGCGCGTGCAGCACGCGACGCAGCTTCCAGGTGATGGCGAGCTCGTCGCTGCCGAGCAGGATCTCTTCCTTGCGCGTGCCCGAGGCGTCGACGTCGACGGCCGGGAAGATGCGCTTGTCGGCGAGCTTCCGGTCGAGCTTGAGCTCCATGTTGCCGGTGCCCTTGAACTCCTCGAAGATCACCTCGTCCATGCGGGAGCCGGTGTCCACGAGCGCGGTCGCCAGGATGGTCAGCGAGCCGCCGTCCTCGATGTTGCGCGCGGCACCGAAGAAGCGCTTCGGCGGGTAGAGCGCGGTCGAGTCGACACCACCGGACAGGATGCGGCCGGAGGCCGGTGCCGCGAGGTTGTACGCACGGCCCAGGCGGGTGATGGAGTCGAGCAGGACGACCACGTCGTGGCCCAGCTCCACGAGGCGCTTGGCGCGCTCGATGGCGAGCTCGGCAACGGTGGTGTGGTCCTCGGCCGGGCGGTCGAAGGTCGAGGAGATGACCTCGCCCTTGACTGACCGCTGCATGTCGGTGACCTCTTCCGGACGCTCGTCGACCAGGACGACCATCAGGTGGCACTCGGGGTTGTTGTGGGTGATCGCGTTGGCGATCGCCTGCATGATCATGGTCTTGCCGGTCTTCGGCGGGGCCACGATCAGACCGCGCTGGCCCTTGCCGATCGGCGACACGAGGTCGATGATCCGCGTGGTCAGCACGCCCGGGTCGGTCTCCAGGCGGAGCCGGTCCTGCGGGTAGAGCGGGGTCAGCTTGTTGAACTCGGGGCGACCGCGGCCGGAGTCGGCCGCCATGCCGTTCGCGGAGTCCAGACGGACCAGGGCGTTGAACTTCTCGCGGCGCTCGCCCTCCTTCGGCTGGCGCACGGCACCGGTGACGTGGTCGCCCTTGCGCAGGCCGTTCTTGCGGACCTGGGCGAGGGAGACGTACACGTCGTTCGGGCCGGGCAGGTAGCCGGAGGTCCGGATGAACGCGTAGTTGTCGAGGATGTCCAGGATGCCCGCGACGGGGATCAGGACGTCGTCGTCGGCGACCTGCGGCTCGCCGGCCTGGAAGTCGTCACGGCCACGACGGCCGCGGCGGTCGCGGTAACGGCCGCGACGTCCGCGCCGGCCGCCGGCCTCGTCGTCGTAGTCGTCCTGCGGGCCGGCCTGCTGGCCGCCCTGCTGGCCCTGCTGCTGGCCCTGACCGCGCTGGCGCTGGCCGCCCTGACCGCCCTGGCCACCGCCCTGCTGCTCGTCGCCCTTGCGGTCGCGCTGGCGGTCCCGACGGTCACGACGGTCACGACGGCCCCGGCCCTCGGCGCCGTCAGCGGCGGTCTCGGCCTTGGCCTCGCCCTGCGGCTCCGCCTTGACCTCGCGGGTCTCCGTACGGGCCTCGGTCTTGACCGCCTGGGCCGCCTCGGCCTTGGCCTCGCCCTCGGGGGAGCCGGCGGGGGCCGTGGCGCGGCGACGGCGGCGCTCACCGGCCGGGGCGTCATCGGCGGCCGGCTGGCCCGGAATGTCGATTTGCTGCTGGGCGACGGCCTTCTCGGCCTTCTCCGCCTTGGGCGCGGCGGCTTCGGCGGCCTCGCCCGTACGGGCCTTGGAGGTGGCGCGGCGCTTCGGCTTGGCCTCGGCGGCCTCGGCCGTCTTGGCGGGGGCGGCGGAGCCCCCTCCGGCCTGCGCCTCCTTGATGACCTCGATCAGCTGGCTCTTGCGCATCCGCGCGGTGCCCCTGATGCCGAGGCCGGACGCGACCTGCTGCAGCTCGGCCAGGACCATGCCGTCGAGGCCGGTGCCGGAGCGGCGGCGCCGTGCGGTGCCGGTGGCACCTGCGGCGGGCGCGGCGGTGTCGACAGAGTTGTCGGCAGTCACGCCCATCAGATCGGTGGTGTCGCTCACGAAGGGTCCTTCCCTGGAGCGGACGTCGGCCATCTGGCTCGGCGACCGGTTGTGCTGTCCGGCAGGGTCCTGGTTCGTGGACCGTGTCCGGGGCGGTGGTCCCGCCGGGTACGGCGGAAGATGAGGAAACGTGCTGTGGGTCCGGCCCGAGCGCCCCCTGCTCGGCCCTCACTGCTGAAGAGCGAGGGGTGTCGTGCCGGTTCCGGAGCGTGCTCAAAACTGCTCAGGCAGGCTGCTCAGGCAGTTGGGGAGGCTCTCGGAAGAATGGGTGGTCCCTGAGGGGACACTCCGCACCGCTCCACAAAAAGGTCGGGTGCAGACTTGAGGTTAACACTACCGGCTCCAACAAACATTCCCCCTCTCCCTCACCGGCAATCTCCTGTCCGAGGCGCTGCCCGGCGCCCCGGCCGCCACGCCTAGGGCGTGAGCGGCAGGACGCTCGCTCCGGACGCGTCGAGGTCGAGCCGGTTCGCGGCCCAGCCCTCGCCCGCGAGGCGGGCGACCTTGTCGGCCGTCCCGTGTTCGGCCAGCGCGAGGACCGTGGGGCCCGCGCCGGAGATGACCGCGGGGATGCCGTCCGCCCGCAGCCGGTTGACCAGGGCGATGCTCTCCGGCATCGCCGGAGCCCGGTACTCCTGGTGCAGCCGGTCCTCGGTGGCGGCGAGCAGGAGTTCGGGGCGGCGGGTCAGCGCCTCGACCAGGAGGGCGGCGCGCCCGGCGTTCGCGGCGGCGTCCACGTGCGGGACGGTGCGCGGCAGGAGTCCGCGGGCGGTCTCGGTCAGCACGGGCTTCCCGGGGACGAAAACCACCGGAACGATGGAATCCGAGGGATCCATCCTGATGGCCCGCGCGGTGCCGGATTCGGTCCAGGCGAGCGTGAAGCCGCCGAGGAGACAGGCGGCGACGTTGTCGGGGTGGCCCTCGATCTCGGTGGCGAGCTCCAGCAGGGCCGCCTCGTCGAGCCGGGCGTCGCCGCCTATGGTCACGGCGCGGGCGGCGACGATGCCGGCGCAGATGGCGGCGGAGGAAGACCCGAGGCCGCGGCCGTGCGGGATGCGGTTGGCGCAGACGACCTCGAGACCGCGCGGCTGCCCGCCGAGCAGGTCGAAGGCCGTGCGCAGGGAGCGCACGAGCAGGTGGCTCTCGTCGCGCGGGAGCGTCTCGGCGCCCTCGCCGGCGATGTCGACGTGCAGCCCGGAATCGGCGACCCGGACGACGACGTCGTCATAGAGTCCCAGCGACAGGCCGAAGGCGTCGAAGCCCGGGCCGAGGTTGGCGCTGGTGGCGGGGACGCGCACCCGTACGGCGGCGGCGCGGAACGCTGGACCGGCCATCGCTCGATGACTCTCCTTGATTGCGACAACGGGTTTTTCAAGAGAAGTACACGGGGGCCCGGGGGCCGTTTCGGCCATGGAGGGCGACAACGGCAACAACACCACGCATATGCGTCGGGGCGGGCCCGGTACAGCCTATCGAAGGAAGGTTCTGTGGCGACATAGGGCGCACAGGAGGCGCACGATGCGTGTCGCGCGCCAACCTGTGCGCCTATGTACGTTCCTGATCGGGTTTCGATCAGGACACCCGCCCCTCTTCGGGGAGGTGGGATCAGGCCAGGCCGAGGCGTTCGGCCGCAGCCGCGGCGTCCACCGGGACGGTGACCGGCTGCGGCGCGCCGGCGACGGCCCAGTCGGGGTCCTTGAGGCCGTTGCCGGTGACCGTGCAGACGATGGTCTGGCCGGGGTCGACCTTGCCCTGCGCGGCGGCCTTCAGCAGGCCGGCGACCGAGGCGGCCGAGGCGGGCTCCACGAAGACGCCCTCCTGGGAGGCCAACAGGCGGTAGGCCTGCAGGATCTCACGGTCCGTCACCTCGTCGATGAAGCCGCCGGACTCGTCGCGCGCGGCGATCGCGTAGTCCCACGAGGCAGGGTTGCCGATGCGGATCGCGGTGGCGATCGTCGACGGGTCCTTGACCACCTCGCCGCGCACCAGCGGGGCGGAACCGGAGGCCTGGAAGCCCCACATGCGCGGGCGGCGACCGGCGAGGCCGTCGGCGGCGTACTCGCGGTACCCCTTCCAGTACGCCGTGATGTTGCCGGCGTTGCCCACGGGCAGCACGTGGACGTCGGGGGCGTCGCCCAGCATGTCCACGATCTCGAACGCGGCGGTCTTCTGACCCTCGATGCGCACCGGGTTGACCGAATTGACCAGCGCCACGGGGTAGTTCTCGGAGAGGCTGCGGGCCAGGGTCAGGCAGTCGTCGAAGTTGCCGTCGACCTGGAGGATCTTCGCGCCGTGCACGAGGGCCTGCCCCATCTTGCCGAGCGCGATCTTGCCCTGCGGGACGAGGACGGCGGAGACCATGCCGGCGCGGACCGCGTAGGCCGCGGCCGAGGCGGAGGTGTTGCCGGTGGACGCGCAGATGACGGCCTGCGCGCCCTCCTCCTTCGCCCTGGTGATGGCCATGGTCATGCCGCGGTCCTTGAAGGAGCCGGTGGGGTTGGCGCCCTCGACCTTGAGGTGCACCTCGCAGCCCGTGCGCTCGGAGAGGACCTGTGCGGGAACGAGCGGCGTACCACCCTCACGGAGCGTGACGACCGGCGTCGCGTCCGTGACCGGGAGGCGGTCCCGGTACTCCTCGATGATGCCGCGCCACTGGTGGGTGCCCTTGTGGGTCATGGGTCCTTACTCCCCTTCAACACGCATGATGCTGGCGACACCGCGGACGGTGTCGAGCTTGCGCAGCGCCTCGACGGTCCCAGAGAGGGCGGCGTCGGGCGCGCGGTGGGTGACGACGACGAGCGATGCCTCGCCGTCCTTGCCCTGCTGGCGCACCGTATCGATGGATACGCCGTGCTCGGCGAAGACCGTCGCGACCTGGGCGAGGACGCCCGGCTTGTCGGCCACGTCGAGGCTGATGTGGTACCGCGTGACGACCTCGCCCATGGAGCTCACGGGCAGCTGGGTGTACGCGGACTCGCCGGGGCCGGTGGCCTCGTTGAGCTTGTTGCGGCACACGGCGACGAGGTCGCCGAGCACGGCCGAGGCGGTCGGCGCGCCGCCGGCACCGGGACCGTAGAACATGAGCTGCCCGGCGGCGTCGGCCTCGACGAAGACCGCGTTGTACGCCTCGCGGACGGAGGCCAGCGGGTGGCTGAGGGGGATCATCGCGGGATGCACGCGCGCGGTGACGGACCCGCCGTCGGCGGCCCGCTCGCAGATCGCGAGCAGCTTGATGGTGCAGCCCATCTCCTTGGCGGAGGCGAAGTCCGCGGCGGTGACCTCGGTCATGCCCTCGCGGTAGACGTCGTCGAGGCGCACGCGCGTGTGGAAGGCGATGCCGGCGAGGATGGCGGCCTTGGCCGCGGCGTCGAAGCCCTCGACGTCGGCGGTCGGGTCGGCCTCCGCGTACCCGAGCGCGGTGGCCTCGTCCAGGGCCTCCTGGTAACCGGCACCGGTCGAGTCCATCTTGTCGAGGATGAAGTTCGTGGTGCCGTTGACGATGCCCATCACGCGGTTGATCTTGTCCCCGGCGAGGGACTCGCGCAGCGGACGGATCAGCGGGATGGCGCCGGCGACGGCGGCCTCGTAGTAGAGGTCCTGGCCGTGCTGTTCGGCGGCCGCGTAGAGGGTCGCGCCGTCCTGGGCGAGCAGCGCCTTGTTCGCCGAGACGACGGAGGCGCCGTGCTCGAAGGCGGTGGTGATGAGGGTGCGGGACGGCTCGATCCCACCGATGACCTCGATGACGACGTCGATGTCCCCGCGTTTGACGAGGGCGGTCGCATCGGTGGTGATCAGCTCCGCGGGGACTCCCCCGCGGACCTTGTCGGGCCGACGGACGGCGACGCCGGCGAGCTCGACCGGCGCGCCGATGCGCGCCGCGAGGTCGTCGGCGTGCGTCGTCATGATGCGCGCCACCTCTGAGCCGACCACTCCACAGCCCAGCAGCGCCACCTTCAGCGGACGCGTACGCATCATCCGACCTCGTTTCTCGTACTACTTCGTCGTCGTATCTCTACGGATCCCTACGGATCTCTACGGTGCAACCAGTCTCACTCACCGGACGGGCGTTTCAGCGCTCCGTCCGGATCCTGAGACGTCGATTTCATCACGTGACTATTTCATCAGCCGACGTCCAAACGCAGGAGATCTTCCTCCGTCTCGCGCCGGACGATCACGCGTGCCTCGCCGTCGCGAACGGCGACGACCGGCGGGCGCAGCGCGTGGTTGTAGTTGCTCGCCATCGAGCGGCAGTACGCCCCGGTGGCCGGCACGGCGACCAGGTCACCGGGCGCCAGGTCCGAGGGCAGGAAGGCGTCCCGCACGACGACGTCACCGCTCTCGCAGTGCTTGCCGACGACCCGGGAGAGCATGGGTTCGGCGTCGCTGGTCCGCGAGACCAGGCTGACGCTGTACTCCGCGTCGTAGAGGGCCGTGCGGATGTTGTCCGACATGCCGCCGTCCACGCTGACGTACGTCCGCAACCCTTCGAGGGGCTTGACGGTGCCGACCCGGTAGAGGGTGAAGGCGGTGGGCCCGACGATGGCCCGCCCGGGCTCGACCGAGATCCGGGGCGTGGCGAGACCCGCCGCCTCGCACTCCCGCGTCACGATCTCGCTCAGGGCCTTGGCGATCTCATGGGGCTCGCGGGGGTCGTCCTCGGAGGTGTACGCGATGCCGAGGCCGCCGCCCAGGTCGATCTCGGGCAGCTCGACGCCGTGCTCGTCCCTGACCTCGGCGAGCAGCTGGACCACGCGCCGCGCGGACACCTCGAACCCCGCCATGTCGAAGATCTGCGAGCCGATGTGCGAATGGATGCCGATGAGCTCCAGCCCGTCGAGCTTCAGCGCCCGTCGGACGGCCTCGGCCGCCTGCCCGCCGGCCAGCGCGATGCCGAACTTCTGGTCCTCGTGGGCCGTGGCGATGAACTCGTGGGTGTGGGCCTCGACCCCGACGGTCACGCGGATCTGCACGCGCTGGCGCTTGCCGAGCGACTGGGCGACGTGGGCGACGCGGACGATCTCCTGGAAGGAGTCCAGGACGATCCGCCCGACGCCGACCTCGACGGCCGTGCGGATCTCCTCCTCGCTCTTGTTGTTCCCGTGGAAGGCGATGCGGTCCGCCGGCATGCCGGCGGAGAGGGCGGTGGCGAGCTCGCCACCGGAGCAGACGTCGAGGTTGAGCCCCTCCTCGTGCAGCCAGCGCACGATCGCCCGGGAGAGGAAGGCCTTCCCCGCGTAGAACACGTCGGCGTCCTTGCCGAAGGCCGCGGCCCAGGCACGGCAGCGGGCCCTGAAGTCGGTCTCGTCCAGGAAGTACGCGGGGGTGCCGAACTCCTCGGCGAGGGCGTCGACGCCGATCCCACCGACGGTGACGACACCGCGCGCGTTCCGCGTGACGGTGCTGGCCCACACCTTGGGGTCGAGGGCGTTGAGGTCGGCGGGCGGAGCGGAGTAGTGCCCCTCGGGCAGCACATCGGCGTGACGGGGCCCGGCGGGGTGGGCGGAACGGCTCATGACGACTCTTTCACAACTGGTCGGGTGCGCTGATGCCGAGCAGGGAGAGGCCACCGGCGAGCACCGTCCCGGCGGCTTCGGCGAGCGCGAGCCGGGAGCAGTGGGCGGCCGAGGGTTTCTCGTCACCGAACGGCAGAACGGTGTGTTGGAAGGCGAGCAGCGCGTCGGCGACCGCCTCCAGGTGCCGGGCGACCCGATCGGGGGCGCGGTGGCGGGCGGCGGCCAGGAGGACGACGGGGTGGTCGCCGAGGACGCCGAAGAGCTCGGGTGCGTGGACGTCGGTCTCGTACGAAGGGGCGAGCCGGAACTGCTCGCCGTTGGCGAGCAGCCGCCGCACCCGCGCATGGGCGTACCGCACCCGGAAGAGGGCATTGCGCTCGTGCTGGACGAGGAGCGGCGGCCCGTCCAGGGGCCGGTCCCCCGGTGCGGCCCGCAGCAGGGCCCAACGGGCGGCATCGAGGCCGAGGAGGTCCGGCTCGTACGCCCCGGGCCGCACGTGGATCCGCTCCTCGCCGCCGAACGCGGCATCGGCCCCCTGCGCACCCAGCAACCGCAGGACGGCGCCGGTCACGACCGCGGCGCGCGGCTCCGCCACCCCGGCGAACCGGAGGACCTCGCCGGAGAGCGCGGTGCCGTGCCCGTAGGCGGTTCCGGCGGCGCGGATCACCCGTACGAGATCACCGCCGACCTCGCGCCGGAGGGTGAAGTTCAGGAAGCCCGGGCCGGTGATGTCGACGGCGAGGATCCCGGGGCTCCCGCGGAGCCGCTCCTTGAGGATCCCGGCGACGTCCAGGGCACTGCGCCCGGCGGGTCGGGCGAGGCTGAGGGCGATGCTGCTGGCGTACTCACCGGTGCCGCCGGGCCTGGCCCGCTCGACCTTGACCCGCGGGAGGACGTCGACCCGCAGCGCACCGTCGTCGACCGCACTGCGCACGGCGTGCTGCACGGTGAGGGAGAGGTCCGCGGGGGTCACGGGACAAGCCTAGGGGAGGAGGGGGGGCGGAACGCGAACCGGTTTCGCCATGCGGGCACCGGGAGGGCGCGCACCCGCCGTCCACGTCCGGGAGCCCCGGCCTCACACCGCCCCGTGCACGCTTCCGACGCGTCGGGGGTCCCGCTCGGAACGACGGTGGTCCCACTCGCCGCACCGGGAGGCCCGCTCGGGGCGCGCATCCCCTGCGGCAGGCTCGTCTCCCCCGTCCTGCCCGGCGGCTCCGGGACGCTCCCGCCGCTCGCGGTGCATCAACTGCCGCACCAGGCGCACCAGATCCAAGGGCTCGAAGGGCTTGGCGAGGAAGGCGTCGACACCGGAATCGACCCCACCGACCTCGCGCTCGCCACAGGCGCTGATGATCGCCACCGGCAGATGACTGGTCCGCGGGTCGGCCCGCAGCCTCTCGGCCGTTCTGATTCCGTCCAGCCGCGGCATGACGACGTCGAGGGTGACGACATCAGGACAGACCCGATGCACGACTTCCAGACACTCGGCACCATCGGCCGCGGTCACGACCTCGAACCCCTCGAGTTCGAGATTGACCCTGATCAACTGACGGATCACCTTGTTGTCATCGACAACGAGCACCCGACCGGACATGCCTGACACACGAACGAGAGTAGGCCGCCCCCTGCGGCCGCGTCCGGGTTTTACCCACTTCTGACCCGTGCGGGGGACCCGCCCCCCGGTGACGCCACGGAAATACCTGTTCACAGGCACGCCTCAAGAGCTGGTAGGGTTCTACCCGTCGCCGCCGAACGCAGCGAACGCCCCCGTAGCTCAGGGGATAGAGCAACGGCCTCCGGAGCCGTGTGCGCAGGTTCGAATCCTGCCGGGGGCACTCCAGCTCGGACAGCGTGATCAAGCCGCTGACCAGCGAGAGTGCCAAGCACAGAGACCCGAACTCAGTCCCGCTGAGTCCGGGTCTCTGTCGTTGTGTGTCGCTGATCGCGAGTGAGTGGCGAGTGAGAGCCGGAGGACGCCGGCGCCCATCGCTCGCCCAGACCCCCACCCCCGTGCAGCCAACGTGGGCTGCACGACCTGGGATCGAACGACGGGGAGCCGCCGTGTGAGGCGCCAGCGTGCGGCACACTGTGGTCCGATCCGCACCTAAGCATCACGCCACGGGACTCGAATGCTCTTCTCAAAATGACTGACCAGATCACACATCAGTTTGAGGCCTTCCTCCAGCGCATCACACTTTCAGACAGCGAGAAACTAAACGCCCTAGAACAGGGACAGCGCCTCTCACGGAGAATCGAGCAGCGCCCCGAAGTGCGAGAGTGCCTGATCACGGGATCGATGGTCAGATCTACAGCCATTCGAAAATTCTCGGATGTCGACATCGTGGCTGTCATCGAACCCGAGGATCAACTTGCCCATTCAGAACCTGCCGCACTGGTCTCCGCCGTCGCACAGATGCTGCGAGGTATGGGGCTGGACGTGCAAGTATCTGAGAACGCTGTCCGCGTCACACATATGGACGGCGGAGTCGTCGATGTCCTCGCCTCAGTGCACCTCGGAATCAACAGCGAGGGTGATGAAGAGTATCGGATCCCAACCGCTCGCCAGGAAGGATGGGAAACATACGCACCCGAAGCACAGAACAGAAGAATCCGGGAGGCCACCAAGCTACTCGGGGAAGATTTCAAGCGACTGATCCGACTGTGCAAGTGGTGGAGCAAAACACACGGCCAGCCGATTTCGTCTCACGAGATCGAACTTGCCGCCTACAGGACGTTCCCCCGGGCGATTCCAGAACTCTCGCGGGCAGTAGTCGAGTTTTCTGATTCCATCAGACATCAGATCGACGGAAGCTCACTAACGCAGGCGGCATTGCTGAACTTCAACAGGCTAGCCCGAGAGGCCTACGGCAAGCAGACCTCGGGCGATATCCAGAAATCAAGCGAGCTATGGGGGAGGGTATTCGGTGACGAATTCACAGCTGTCATCACTTGAGGTCATCGGCTTGGCAGATGATCAGCTCGTCAAGGCGAACAAATACTACAAATGGAGCCGCAGGCTACCTATTGCCACCTTCGCCTTGAGTGTAGTTTCCATCTTCATCTCCAACCCATACACCTACATCCCTGCACTGCTGGCTCTTGTCGTGCAGGTCAGCTCATGGCTGGCCCGAGACAAGGCGGGCAGCCTCCACAGCGCTGGCGAAGAGGGGAGGACCCACGGGCTCTCTCTGAACGCACTAGGCACCCCGGCAGAACGGCTTGAGCTCAACAAATGGCTCAGCCGCGTCACCCCCAGAATGCCCAGTCAGGCAACAGAGCCAGCCACATCAGACTACTACGCAAGCAATGCACCGGTGGGCTTGCGGAGACTCTGTGACAACCTCCAAGAAAATGCCTTCTGGAACATGCATCAATACCAGAAGACGGCGACCCATTACGCGCGACTCCTCTGGGTATTTTCCGGGGCGACGCTCGCCATGATCCTTATCGCGATCCCGCTCACCTCCGGGGATGGCAACCTTATTCTCGCCCGGATCCTGGTGGCTGTTCTAGCGTCCGGTGCAGCACTGACCCAATTCGGCGAAGTTCGGTCCTGGAAATCCGCCGAGACCAAAAGTGAGCGCCTTGACATCCGCCTCGACTCGCTAGCCTCACTCTCCGAGGAGGAACTGAGGGAGGGGAAGCTCGGGACGATCCTTGCCATCTACGGTGACTATCGAGTCACCACCGCCGGCGCACCTCCAATCCCCAAATGGATGTACGACCGCGAAAGGGATCGCCTGAACGACCTCTGGGCTAGGCGGGCAGACTCCACGTAGCAGAAGAGGGGATGATGGCGACCATCCACGGGAACTCCAAATCTCAGATGGTCGCCATTCTCCAACTATTTACACTCGCCCGGCCCACCCCATAGCTCGCTCAATCTTCGCATTGTTGACTTCTTCATGGCCGTCGATGCAGCCCTCGTAGCGGCGGTGAATTACCTCAGGTGAGTTACCCGCTCGGCGGGCCACCTCAGCGACAGGGACGCCCGCGTTCAGCCAGTTCGTGATGCAGGTGTGCCGCAGGTCGTACGGCCGATGGGCAAGCGGAGATTCCACCTTGTCCGGCGGGAGGGCGATCGGCCGCGCGTCCTGCCAGACCCTCCAGTAGCTGGACGTCCCGAGTACGGCGCCGCGCTCATTGGCAAAGAGCCGGCCGTCCTTCGCCGTGCCGAACTCCGCTATGTGCGCGCGGAGCATGGCGACCAGCATCGGAGGGATCGGGACGGGGCGGTCCGCCTTGGGCTCCCGGGACTTGAGCCCGCGCTTGTCGTGACGCTGCCCCGAGTCCGTCCACCGCTTGCCGGAGACCGGCCGCGTCTCCTTGAGGGTGAGCGTGCCCCATCCCTTCTCGGGGAGGTAGCAGTCCTTCTTCCTGAGTCCCACCGCCTCGGCCGGCCGCATCGCTGCGTGCATCTGGCAGGCGAAGAAGGCGACAAGTCGCCGCCCGCGGTTCCGGTGGACGGAGCCTACGTAAGAGACCGCCGTGAGGAGCTGCTCACCCTGGACAGCATTGACCAGGACCCGGGGGTCCACGACATCGCCCTTGGTGGACCCCGCACGCTTCACTCCCGCGAGCGGGTTCTCCTCCAGGTACCCGCACTCAATGGCGTACTCCATGGCCGTGTTGAAGCCGCGGCGCCGGCGCTTGTAGGTCTCCCCCGCTGCCGGGGTGTCGTCCAGCTTGAACGAGAGCCGGTACTGGACGTCCCGCACCACCTTGGGGTCGGTAAGAGCCGAGAGCGCCAACGACCGGGTTCGGAGCCACGTGCACGCCGCCACGAGTTCGGCAGGCGGCTCCTCATCCTGGTGCGCCGGTACGACCGCCCACCGCATCGCGAGCCGCGTCTCCTCCGGCGTGGGCGCCTTCTTGCCGCCCTCCACCATCGCGAGCGCCACCGTGGCCAGGCTGTCGGCCAGCCCCTCACGGGTCTTCGCCGCCGCCGTACGCCACCGACTCGCCATGTACTCGCGGCTAAAGTCCCACCACGACGGATCGGGCTTCTCGTTCTCCTTCGCGGCAGCCGCCCGGAGTTCCGACTCCGGCAGACCGGACGTCACATCGAACGCCTCGCCCTTCCGCATCGCCTGCCACAGCTCGGAGCGACGGCTCTCCGCGAGGGCCACGGTGGCGAAGCTGGCGGCCTTCACCTTTCCGGCGACCGTCCAGCGGATCTGATACGGAGCCTTCTTGCTCCGTACCTGGTTGACCTTCCAGACCCGTACGTCCGTGGAGAGGGTCAGGTCCCCGGAAACGGGCGGGCGCCCGCTGTTGCGGGCGCCCGGGGTGGTGCTGGTCTTGCGGTAGGTCACGCGGCTTCCTCCAGGGTCTCGATCCAACGCTCCAGGTCCGAGCGACGGATGCGGACCGCGCCGTTCGGGAGCTTGATGGCCTTCGGGCCCTTCTTGAGCTGACGCCACCTGTAGAAGGTGGCTCGGGGCACTCCGATCTCCTTCACGACCTGGGGGATCGTGAGCATCTCGTCACGCGTCGCGGACACGGGTCCTCCTCGACTGGCTACCGAAGACAGGGCGGGGCGCCGCAGAAACCGCAGAATCCGCAGAAACCTGCGAATCCGGGGCCTGACCTGCGGCGTTGGGGGTGCGCGGGTGGCTGCCGCAAAAATCGCGAGAATCGCCGCAGAAATAGACGGCGGTACCGAGGGCCGGGCGTCGCGTGACCGGCGACGGGATTTGTGCGGCGGTTTCGCTGATTTTTGCGGCTGCCGGGCCGACGGGCCGTTTCCGCAGGTGGGCACGGCCGCCCGGGGGTTTCTGCGGATTCTGCGGTTTGCGCGGCGGGGGTCCCACGCGAAGGCGGGTGGAGAGGCTCACGCCTTGGGCTCGCGGACGCTCTGGTGAATCAGGTACCGGGGCGCCGGCGGGCGACCCCGTTTGCCGGTGCGGGGCGGGGTCTCGCTGCGGAGGTAACCGTGCTCCTCCAAGACGGCAGCGGCGGGCTCCAGTTCGGCGATGGTGGGGAACTCGGAACGGGAGAGCTTGGCGAAGAGGTCCCGGCGGCTGACGCTCTCCCAGCCGTTGTCCTCCAGGACGGACAGCAAGCTCCGGGCGCGAGCCAGGGTGGCGTCGGCGCCCATGAGGTCAAAGACGGTCAGGGCGTGGGCGGCGAAGTAGTCGGCCAGTTCGATCGCCGCGCCCATCGTGGTGGCACTGATCGGGGCGTTGGTGCCGCCGTCGATGTGCTCGGCAAGGTGGAGCAGACCGGCGATGCGGGCCGCGGCACCCACGAGCTTCCCGGCCCACTTCCCGATGTGCCCGAGACGCCCGCCCTTGGTGCGGAGCTGCGGCTCCAAGCTCTCGCCGTACGCCTTGAGGGCGGCATCGGCTTCGGGGCCCACTTGGACCACGAGGGGGTCGGTCCACTCCGCGAGCTTGAGCGTGAGGGCGAAGACGTTCCGCTCGTACGTCGCACCAACGGCGGACGGAACGGGGTCCGGGTCGATCTTCCGGTAGCCGACCAGGGATTCCGGCAGGCAGTAGAGGAAGCGGGCGAGCAGTCCACGGCCGTCGAAACCGCGGTTCTTGCCGATGTCCTCCAGGACGCTGGGCTGGACGGCGAGGCCCATGGTGAGCGCGGGCGCCTCGATGAACTCCTGGCGGGTCCGGCGGTCGACGCGCAGCCGGTCGCCGGCGTGGCCCTTGAGGAAGACCTCCATGTTGGGGACGCCGGAGTACCGCCCGGCGATGATGTCGAAGATGCCGCCCTCGGCGGACATGACCGCGAGCCTGCCGCCCTGCTCGGCGAGCAGGGTGGTGACGGTCTCGGGGGTGGCGTCGTCGGCGAGGAGTCGCGGGCGCGGCGGCACGGTCAGGGACTCGGCGGTCTGGGCGAGGCCGATCGCCTCGGCCACCAGGTTGTCCCGTTCGGGGCCCTCGGCCTTGGCGGCTTGAGCGGCGGCCTTGTCGGCGGCCTCGCGGGCCATGCGGGCGGTGACCTCGGCCTCCACGATCGTGAGGTTGGAGCCCTCCACGAGCGTGTTCTCCGCCTCGTAGAGCGGGGCGGTCATGGCGGCGAAGACGGCGGACTTGCGGTTGGCCGGGCCGAGGGCGACGACGACGAAGAGGTTCGTGGGCTCGCGCCACCGCCCGCGGACCTGGACGACGGCCCGGCCGCCGGCCGCGGTCGCGAGGACGGAGAGGGCGAGGGCGCCCGCAAGGTCCACCGGGGTCTGGGTCTCCTCGGCGAGCGCGACGACGAAGTCCGAGACCCAGCCGGGGAGGGCGTGGACGGGGAACGGTGGCAGCTTCGGCTGACGGTCCAGCGGGATCGGCTCCGGCCACGCGGCCGGGACGGTCGCGGCCCCGAGCGCGAGCGCCTCGCGAAGGTCGTCCTCGGTGGCCTCGGCCGACATGCCGGCCTGGACGATGCGGGTGCCGACCTCAATGCTCCGGCGGCGCCGGGCGAGGTCGTGGACGATCTCGGCATAGTAGGTGGCGTTGGCCGTGGAGGGCACGGCCTGGATGAGGGTGTGGAGGTAGGGCCGGCCGCCCGCGCGGACGAGTTCGCCGGTCTGCTCCAGGTGGTGCCCGAGGGTGATCGGGTCCACGGGCTGGCCCTGGGTGTGCAGGGCCAGGATCGCGCGGTGGATCGTCTCGTGGGCGGGCACGTAGTGGTCGGCCGGGTCCATCGAGCCGTTCACGTCTCCGATGACGCCGGGCGCGAGCATGAGCGCGCCGACGACGGCCTGTTCGGCTTCCCGGTCGTGCGGTGCCATCCGCTCCGTGCCGTCGGGCACGCTGTGCAGCGGCACCACGGGGGCGTACTGCCCATGGGCGGGCTCAGGTGTCATGCTGGGGTTTCTCCTGTTTCTGTCGAAGGGACGGAGAGCCGGGGCGGTCGCGGTCTTGTGGTGAGAGGCGACCGCCCCGGGCATTCCTGCGATCAGGTCATGCACCAGCCGAAGTCACAGCCCGTGTCGAATTCGTCCAACGGCAGGGTGTCCACTCCGTCCGGGATCGCTTCACGTAGCGGCCGGGCGAACCGGGTCAGGTACACGTGGTCCTTGCCGAGTCCGTCCCGGTGGCGGTTGAGGAGCGCTTCGAGCTGGCACGCCTTCTCGAACAGCTCAGGCTCGCTTCGCCGCATCTCGTGCCATGCCTCGGGCCGGTGAAACGGGCCAGTTACTTGGAATCCGATGTCGTGTCGGGTACGTGTTCCCCACTCGGGCGGTTGGCCGGAGGCTCGGTAGGGTCTGGGCCATGACAATGCCTTTGCACCGGGTGATGGCCCATGGTTGAGCTGCGGGACTTCAGGGCCTCTGACTGCCGACAGCTCGTCGCATGGATCGGTGGACCCGTCGAGCTATGGAATTGGTCCGGCCACCACTTCAGCTGGCCGTTCAACGAGGGCCAGCTGGCCGAGTATGCGGCTGAGTCCGCGACACCGTTGCGCTGGAGCTGGATGGCCTTCGATCCGATCAACGGTGAAGTCGTGGGCCACGTCTCGGTGCGAATCGACGCGGCGAGCGCCAGCGGCCGACTCGGGCGCGTACTGGTGGCTCCGGAGGCTCGAGGCAAGGGGTATGGCGCCGCGATGTTGACGAAAGCGCTGGACGCCGGGTTCGGTGAGCTGGGATTGGAGCAGATCGAGCTGGGGGTCTGGGACAACAACGCAAACGCGATCCGGCTGTACGAAGGGCTGGGATTTGCGTGCGATCGCGTGCTGCGGGACGTTGTGCAGTTCGAGGGCAAGTCCTGGTCGGCGATGCAGATGGTGTTGCCGCGATCGGCATGGGTTGCCGACGCTGCCTCCGCGTAACGGAGTTCACCGGGAGGCAGCTCGATGTCGTGGGCCTTGGCGAACGGGATGGCGTGCTCGGCGAGGCAGCGGAGGGTGGCGGGATGCCCGGAGTCATCGCCGACATTGGCCATGATGAACGTCCGGTACTCCAATTCTCCGCGTGCAGCGAGGACGAGAGCGGTCGTGGACTGGACACCGCCGCCGGAACTGAAGGTCTTGAGAGGTAACAAGAGAGGGCTCCTGTTTCTGTCGAAGGGACGGAGAGCCGGGGCGGTCGCGGTCTTGTGGTGAGAGGCAACCGCCCCGGGCGCAGCTACTTCTGCCTGAGCCACCGCTCGTACTGCTGGCGAACGTAGGCGCGGGGGTCGCAGATGACCGTGGCGTCGTCGGTGTCCATGAGGCGGCGGGCCGCCGCGGTGGCCATCTCCGCCGCGTCGGTGCGTACGCGCTCGCTCTCGTCGCCCAGCGCAATGCGGTCCAAGAGCGCGGCCTTGCGGAGCCAGAACTCTCGGCCGATGTCCGTGCCGAACGGCTTGTCGGCGGCAGTGCGGGCGGTCCAGCCGATCTCGCTGATGATGCTCGGGGCGAGCGCGTAGGCGTCCTCGGGCGTCGGCCACGCCTCGGCCCGGAGGTCGGCGGTGAGGTAGAGGCGCTCGCGCTTGCCGTCGCGGGTGGCGTACTGGCGTACGGCGCCCGTGGCGAAGGCTCCGCCGAGCGCGGCGGTCACCCGGTCGGTGTCGTCGGGGTCGCAGATGACGCGGATCTCGAACATCGGTCAGTTCTCCTTGGTGTTCTCGGTGGCGGGGAGTTCGGGCAGTCCGGCGCGGGTGAGGGCCTGCGGGTCGAAGCCGGGCAGGGCCGCGCGCGTGAGCAGGGCGGTGGCGAGCTGCTCGGCGTAGAGGGCGCCGGTGCGAGCGGCCTCGATCTGGGCTCCGGCGCGGAGGGCTTCCACGCGCTCGATGTGGGCGTGGTCTTCGCGACGCTCGACGGTGCGGCGTTCGTAGGCGGTGGTTTCGCGGCGGGCGGTGCGCCAGTAGCGGGCGGCGAGGCCGTAGGCGACGGCGGTGGCGAGTACCCACAGCAGGAGCGGAAGGGACAGTCCGTCGGCGTATCCGGCGACCCCGGCGAAGGCGAGGCCGCCCGAGGTCGCGAACGCGGTTCCGGCGAGCGTGCTGTCCCCGCGGTGACCGGCCGCGGCGAAGGCGCCGGCCGTGGCGGCTCCGGCGGCGAGGACCACCATGAGGGCGGCGTTGCCGACGGAGTGTTCGGCGCCGTTGGCGTTCCAGATCCGGCCGAGGACCAGGATCGTGGACGTGGCGAGGGCGGGGGCCACCTTCGGCGTGGCCGTGGTGAGCCAGTGCGGGACG
Organism: Streptomyces sp. NPDC058872; assembly: GCF_042743065.1. Taxonomy (NCBI): domain Bacteria; kingdom Bacillati; phylum Actinomycetota; class Actinomycetes; order Kitasatosporales; family Streptomycetaceae; genus Streptomyces; species Streptomyces sp. NPDC058872. The sequence goes on along the minus strand of NZ_JBHYMK010000004.1, from coordinate 154,567 downwards.
GTGATCGGCTCGTTCATCGCGGGCTCCTTCGGCTAGTTGGCGAGGTCGGAGAGGGCCGTGGCGGAGGACTGGACGAGGTTGGCGATCGGCTCGTACGCGCCGGTCCCGGCGGCGAAGAACCCGAAGAGGAAGAGCACGATGGCGGCGCCGGCCCCGGAGGACTTGCTCTTCACGGCGAAGACGGACGCAGCGCCGAAGAGCAGGACGGCGGAGATCTCGAAGTTCATGTCAGGCTCCTGTCGTTGCGGGGTCAGCGGGTGCCGTCGCGGTGGACGCGGGCGGCGATGTTGAACAGGTGGCGTCCGACGCGTATGCGGATGCCGTGGCCCTTGCAGCGGCGGCAGGTCTTGCCGCGCTTGGGCTTGCCCTTGCGGTCCGTCGTGAGGGCGAAGCCGAGTCCGTTGCACTTGCGGCAGTTACCGAACGGCGAGGCCGCACACAGGGCGATGTAACCGAATGTGATGGCGAGCAGGAGTGCACTAGCGGCGAGGAAGGGGGTCATCAGGGGCCTCTCCGGCGGTTTTCGGGGTATGCGCAGATCAACCCGCTAGGAACTAGCGGGCTGATCAGATGCAGTACAGGGTGCTAGCGGTGCCGCTAGACCTAGCGGGGCTTGCTGCTAGGCCTAGCGGCGAGCGGCGTCAGCTCGCGTCCCTTTTTTCGTCACGGTCCGTGATTGTGGCGGAGATGCGGGAGCGCTCGATGCCGCGCCGGTTGGCGCCCTTGCCGCTCTCGGTCTTGCCCCACACCTGGGCGGTAGAGATGCCGTGCGGCTTGAGGGCGGCGGCCAGTCCCTCGGGGTCCCAGCCGCCGTAGACGTCGGGGCGCAGCTCGGCAAGCCGGGCCACGACGACTTCGGACCAGACCTTGGGCTCCTCGGCGGGAACGACGGCGAGGATGTCGCGCAGCAGGTCGTACGCGCTGGTCTCGCCGGTCTCGAACGACTCCCCCAGCGCGTGGCCGGAGAGGGTGCCGGCCTGTTCGCGGAGCTTGCGGGCTCGCAGACCGATGGTCTCGGCGGTGGGGGCGTCGACGTAGACGGAGGAGACGATCCGGGCGTCCGCTCCTTCGCCGACGAAGTAGTGGATGCCCTTGTCCTTCCAGGAGAACATCGTGGCCCGCACGCCCCGCTTGTACGAGGACGTGCCGAGGACCATGTCGTTCTCCAGCTGGCCCATGACCTTCAGGCAGAACCGGGCGGACGCGTTCGCGCTGATGCCGGTCGGCAGAGCCTTGGCGTCGGGGCGCTGGGTGGCGAGCAGCAGCACGATGCCGGTGGCCGGGCCACGCTTGACCAGGTCCGTGCAGATCTCCTCGAACTCCGCCCCGTGTTTGGGGTGCTCGAACCACACCTGGCACTCGTCCACGCCGACGACGATCGGGTGGAGCCCCAGGTTCTTCATGTTCGCCAGCTCGCTCGTGACCTTCGACTCCGGGCAGATGTCCCGCGGCAGGGAGCGGATCATCTTCGCCCGGCGCCGCAGCTCGTCCCGCAGTTCCCGCAGGTCGGCGAGGGCGTACTCGATGTCCTCGTCGTCATCCCCGGCACGGTGGCGGTGCGAGACGCGCTCGCCCACCGGGTCGAGGTCGCCGGTGCCCTTGAGGTCGTAGGTGTGCAGCTCGGCGCGCGGGTCGAGAGCGGCGATCAGGAGCAGCAGGCGCAGGAGGAACGTCTTGCCCATGCGGGGGATCGCGCCGATGACGGCCGCGATGTACATGAGCGTCATCTCCACCCAGCGTCCGCGCTGGTCGGTGCCGAAGGCGACCGGCTTGAACAGGTCCGTGGCCCCGCTCTTGAGCAGCGGCCACACGGGCTTCCGCGCGGTCGACATGTCCTGGTCGCCGACCCACAGCACCAGGTGCCCGGTGTGTTCCTCCGGTACGGCCTCGGGCCACACGCAGCCCAGCGGGCGGCGCAGACCGGACGCGAGCTTGTCCCGGCGCTCGATCACGTCCGTGACGGTGACGCCGTACGGGAGATCGCCCTCCGCACGCCAGCCGGGCCCATCGCGGGTGATCGGGGCGGTGAACGTGAAGCCGTCCCGGCCCTTGCCCTGCGCCTGGTTGATCGCCGGAATGCCGAGCGCCCCCAGCGCGCGCAGGACGATGTCGCTGGTGAGCTTGGGCGCCTTGGTGACCTCCACCGCCCGGTTGATGACCGGCGCGTCGGCCTGTCCGCCGGCCGACCCGAGGGCGAGCAGCAGTGCGCCGACCGAGACGACCTGGAGCCAGCCGGGGGCGAGGACGTAGAGGGCGAGCGCGGCGCCCATGCCGACGAGTGCGGCGAGGGTGGCGACCAGGGTCCGCAGTCGGACCCGGCCGTCGCGCTGCCGGGACAGCTTGAGGTACTCCGCCGCGTCCTCGCGCCGGACGGCGGCGAGTCGGACGGGCTCGCCCTCGCGGTCGGCGACCCAGCGCATCGTGCCGCCGACGAACTTCGCGGCCCCGCGCGGGGCCTGGAGGGCGAGGCGGCCGGCGTAGACCGGGGAGCGGAGGGCGTGATACCCGGCGAGGTGGGTGTAGTGGCTGGCGACCCAGCGGGCGGCGGACTTGAGCTCGGCCGTCGACCGCATCCACGCGGGGACGATCCGTCGCCGCTTCGCGCCCGCGAGTCGGCCGAGGTATCCAGGCCCAGCGAGCGCCGGACCGTCGACCAACCGGCGGGCCGACGGGTCGCCCGACTCGTCGGCCGACTCGTCCGTGTGGGAGTCGGCCGACGCGTCGGCGGTGGAGTTGGCCGACTCGGTGCGGGCAGATCGGGCCTTGTCGAGGTCGACCACGTCGGCCCCGGAGTCGGGCGACCCGGTGGCGGCCATGTCGGCTTCGAGTCGGTCGAAGAAGTCGTTCTCGTCGTCGGGGTGCTTCACTGAGACTCTTCCTTCTCTCGGGAGGGAACGACGGGCCCGGCCGGCGCTGTGGAAGGTGAGCGGCCGGGCCCGTGCGGTGAATCGTCAGCCCGCGATGCCGTGGGAGAGGACACAGTTCGTGTCCCCTTTCTCCCCGGGCACCTGGGGCGCTAGATCTCCAGGAGGGCGGCGGTGGGGATCTCGTAGATCTCGGTCATGAACGCGCCGTTGCCCCAGTGGCCGCGGCCGTAGTGGACGTGGGCAACGTGGAGGTTGTTGCCGTCGCGGTCGGTCGTCTCGTAGACGTGGACGGTGTCCGCCGTCTTGCGGGCCCCGCTGATACTCACGCGGGCGGTGTGGACGGTCAGCCGCTCCGGGCGCCAGCGCCCAGTGCGGTCGGCGTCGCTGTGGCGGGACAGGCGGTACAGGGTGGCGGGTTGCATGGCGTGCTCCTCGGATCAGGCGTCGGAGGGGTTGAGGTCGAACAGGCCGCCCTGGTCGGCGTCGGGCACCGAGGTGGCACGCTGGGCGGCCCGGCGGGCGGCGGTGAAGCAGGGCGGGCACCAGGCGCGCAGCTCGCTCGCGGGCAGAGCCGCGGCGGCGAGCTCGGTGGTGAGCGGGTCGGCCGCGGCGGCCATAAGGCGGATCGGACCGCTGTGCTTGCCCGCGTGGCGGCCGTGCTCGCGGGTGCAGCGCCCCTCGCCCTTCGTGTGGGACTGTCCGCATACGCCGGCGCACTGGCAGCGGTGCTGTGCGGCCTCCATCACGGTGTGGAAAAGGTCGGCGGCGGCGAGCGGGCCCGGCATCATGCCGCCACCCCCACCGCCGGTGCCCCGGCCGGGGCACCTCGGCGTCCAGACCGGCGGCCGGTGACCGCCGAGAGCAGCCGACCCAGCCGGGCCCCCTTGATCCCGGTGCGGCCCTGCTTGGCCGCGTACATGGCCTCATCGGCGCGACCGAGGAGCGCGGAGAGATCTTCGCCGGGGAAATCGGCGGCGCGGACCCAGCCAAGGGACACCGTGGTGGCCACGTCCGGGTTGGCCTTGTCGGCGGGGCGTGCCAGTACCCCGTGAAGGACGGCCAGGAGGTCCGTGACCGTGCCGTCGGTGTCCAGGACGACGGCCGCGAACTCGTCGCCGCCGAGGCGCCCGGCGACGCCGTTCGGGCCGACGTAGTGGGCGAGCCGGTCGGCAGTGACCTTCAAGAGGGCGTCGCCGGCCGCGTGGCCGTGGCGGTCGTTGATCTGCTTAAAGTGGTCGACGTCCGCGAGGACGACCACCGCCCTGTCGTCGCGCAGGAGCGCGGCGGCCCGGCGGGTGAAACCCTCGCGGGTCCGCAGCCCGGTCAGCGGGTCGCGGCGGGCGGTGCGGAGCCGGCGGCGCAGCCACAGCACGTGGCCGGACCATCCGGCCGCGAGCGGACCGGTCGCGGCGAGGATCGTGGCGAGGGTGTTCATGCGGCGACCTCCTCGGCCGTCTCGGCGGACTCGTCCGCGTCGCTGCCGTCCTTCGTCTCCACGGAGTGGAGCTCCGGGCGGCTGGCTCGTTCGGCGAGCAACTCGTCACGCAAAACACGGGAGTTGGCTGCCGAGCAGTGCAGTGCGGTCCGGATCGCCTCGGCGTTGATCCCCGCCAGCGGCCAGTCGGCGGTCAGCTCGCGGGCCTCGGTCAGCAGCTCCGCCGCCGAGCGAGGCGGTTTCGCCCCCTTGGGCTTCTGGCGGGTGGTGCGCTTGCGCGACTTCTGCTCGTCCTGTTCCTTGTCCGGCGGCGGCACGGGCGGCACAGCAGGCTCCTGCTCCGGCTCCTCCACGGCCCCGTTGGGGGCAAGTTCCCCGAGCCGCAGGAGGACGCGCTCGCGGCGCGGGGTCTTCGACCGCCACCGCCAGCCGTAGGTCTCGCGCAGGTCGGCGCGGGCGAGCTGCCGCTCCTTCTCGCGGGAGAGCGCGTCGGCGTAGGAGGTGATCTCCCACAGCGTCATTCGCCGCCACAGCGAGAACGTGGAGGGGAAGGCGAGCAACCACCGCGACGCCCGGATCTTGTCCATCCGGCGGCCGGTCGCGGCCCCGATCCGTACGGCGTAGATGTGGGCGCCGATCTCGGAGAACACCACCCACAGCAGCGGCATCGTGCCGTGGGCGAGCTTGGCCCACATTCCGTGCCCGGCGGCCACGTTCAGGCCGCAGGTGATCAGGGTCAGGGCCCAGGGAACGAACCGCACCCACGCGAGGGCCATGTCCATCCGGATCAGCAGGAGGTTGGCCACGGTGAACACCGGAATGGCCACGTCGATGCCGACCGGCAGCATCCACGGCTCGCCGAAGCCCCACCGCAGCGCGGCGGCCGACACGGCGTCGAAGGAGGAGATGAGCCCGAGGGCTCCGACGCCAGCCGCGGCGAGCGCGCCGATACCGGCGAGGCCCAACTCGGGACGGGTCAGCGGCGGCACCGCCGACCGCTCGTTGGTGATCGCGGTCGTCATCGCGCACCACCGAAGAGCTTCCGGTTCCGAACCGCCCAGCCGATGTGCTGGATGAGGAACCCGAGAACCGTCGCGGCGAACAGCCACGCCTGATGGACCACAACAGCGCCCACGGCACTGCCCACCGCGATCAGCGAGCCGAGCCAGACGAGAACCAGCTCCTGGCCCCAGGGCACCCGGGCGCTCATGCCGCCGCTCCCTTCCGGGAACGGGAGCGGCGGGCCGCCGGCCGAACCAGCGGGATGACGTTGAACAGCTCCGGAGCGAACGCCTCGATCGCCTCGGCGGCGACCCGGCTCACCTCGTCCGGCAGGTTCGGGTTGTCCGCGAGGATGTCCCGCGCCGCGTCCAGACGGGCCGCGCGCTCCTCCTCGCTCTCGCCCTCCACCCCGAGCCACAGTTCCACCGGGGTGCCGAGGGCGAGTTCCACGAAGTCGTTGGTGCTGACGGCCTGATGACCGCCGATGAACGTACGCATGGTTGATCGCTCCTGGTCGTGTCGAAGGGGCGCCGGGGCGGCCTCGGTCCGTGGTGAGAGGCAGCCGTCCCGGCGCGGCGGGGTGGGGCCGTTCGTTCCGGCTCCCCTCTGCCTCGCCCGTACGGCACCCCGTGCGGGGCCCGGACGGGCGAGGGAGGCAACCGGCCGCAGCAACCGCTGCGCAGGTGACCTGACGTCCGCGAATCACCGGCTATCCCGGTGCGCCGAAGCGGCGGCGGATCAGGGGGAACGCGGTGGGCATGTCCGCCGTGCCGGTCCAGCACGAGCAGCGCCCAGGGTCTTCGTCTGTGCACATCAACCTCCGTTCTGGGGAGGGACAGGGCTTCACCGGCCGGCCGCTGCCACGGCCATCCGGTCCCGAGCCCGGGAGTCGGGTGCGTCATCGTCGCTGCTCTGACGCCAGCAGGGCGGCACGCACCAGGTGGCACCCGCGAGGGGTGTTCTCCAGGGCTGGCACGTTGAGAAGTTGCCGCCGACGGACGTGACCCGGTCCGTCGCGGGGGCGGGGCTCTGACCCCCGCCTACTTGTCACGCTGTTGAGTTCTCAAGGAGCAATCGCTTCCTTTGTGTCCGTTTCACGGGACCCTCCGGGCGAGCACTGCGACGCCCTCCCCGCTGAAAACAGCAGGTCGCGGCTTCGAGCCAGATTCGAGCGATCCCCGAACCTCAACTCTGCCTCAAGGTGCACTATGAGGCAGAGTACGTCAACCGCCCTCACGAAGCAGAGGCGGGGCGACACTGGTCCTCTCCCTGCCGCTTGGGCACACTGAGGCAGAGACCGAGAGAAGAGACTTGGGGTGCAGATGGTCGAGTGGACCGGCAAGCCCGCCTACCAACAGGTGGCTGAACAGCTTCGGCAGCGGATCGCGGCCGGCGAGTTCGAGGAGACGGGCAAGCTGCCCTCCCTGGCGGAGATCCAGGAGAAGTACGGCGTGACCGTCACTGTGGCCCGTGCCGCCATCCGGCAGCTCGGCACCGACGGACTCGCCGTGACGCACCAGGGGAAGGGCGCGTTCCTCACGTCGGGCTCCGCCAAGGCCGCCAAGCTCGCCAGCCCCGAAAGCGCCCTCGCCGACCTGCAAGAGCAGATCAACAGCCTGAGGGCCGAGGTCGGCGACCTTCGCGCCCGGCTGGAGGCAGTTGAGGGCCAGTCGCCCTCGGCCTGAGACCGTTCGGGGTCGCTCCCGGTGAGCGACCCCACCCCCGATGTACTGCATCAGCACCCCCTCTCGGAATGTGCTGCAAGTTCACCGGACGGGGGTTGAAGTCGGTATCACGGCGGCTTACCTGAATAGGCCTCAGCAGTTTTATACATCCACTTACACGTGCGCTATCACAAATTTCCACCGATCTACGCGGGCCGCTACACTCGCGGCTCCGAGTAGCCACCCAGGAGGGGCAGATGGCTCGCAAGCACCCTGATTGGAATCCTGAACTCCTGCGTCAGCACAGGGAAAAGTTCGGGCTCACACTGGAAGACGCGGGGGAAAAGCTGCGGGAGATTGCCGAGCGGCATAACTTCAACATCGCGGCCAACTTCCAGACGATCTGGGGGCACGAAAAGGGAACGGTGTACCCCGGCCCTCATTACCGCCGGGCGTACTGCCGTCTCTACAACCGCAACGAAGCCCAGCTGGGCTTTCGCGGACCTCTGCCCGGAGAGGACGCCCCGTTGAACCCCGCGCCCGTAACCGTGGAACGCAAACTGCCCGACCAGACCGAAGCTGTACGGCACGCCCTTGGGAGCATTCGTGAGGGAACCCCCGACGTCGACGGCGAGGCGCTCCGCAACCGCGTCATAGACGCCTGGCGCCGACGCACGACAGGGACCGGGGACGACACTCCCTCCGTCGTGCTCGTCGGCGGGTTCGCCGGATCTGGGAAGTCCGAGTTCGCCAAGTTCCTCGGTGGCCTGACCGGCTGGCCGATCCTCGACAAGGACTCCCTGACCCGACCTCTGGTCGATCAGCTCCTGGTCGCCCTCGGCGGCGAGGCGCACGACCGGAGCTCCGACCTCTACCGCGAGAAGGTGCGCCCCCTCGAATACCGCTGCCTCATGGAAGCGGCTTGGGACAACGTCGACTGTGGGACCTCCACGATCCTCGACGCCCCGTTCGTCTCCGAGTTCTCACAGGCGGATTGGATGCAGCGATTCCACAATCGGTGCCGCTCGAAGCGCGTTTCCGTCACGACCATATGGGTTGAGTGCGACCCCGAGTCGATGCGCGAGTACATCGAGTTCCGGGGTGCCGCGCGCGACGCGTGGAAGATGGAGTCCTGGGACGACTACCTGTCGACGCTCAACCTGGAGCTGCGCCCGCAGGGACCGCACTTCGTCGTGAACAACAAGCTGGGCGCCGCGATCGCGATGGTGGACGAAGCCCGGGACGTACTGAGCGGAGGGGCCCTGTGACCGACGTCGGCGTCGTTCTCTACGGGCCCCCCGGGGCCGGTAAGGACACGGTGACCGCGGAGCTCTCCCGCGCCCGGCCCGAGTACCGGCTCTTCCAGCGGCTCAAGGCCGGACCGGGCCGCACCACGGGGTACCGCCTGACAACCATCGAGCACATCGAGGATCTCGACCGCGCCGGCGATCTGCTCTACCGGAACGCCCGGTACGGAGCCGAGTACGCCATCGATCGGCAAGGGGTCTCCGAACTCGTCGAGCAAGGGTTGGTTCCCGTCCTACACATGGGCCAGGTCGCCGGAGCCAGCGCGGTTACTCCCTACCCGATCCACTGGGTGAAGGTGCTCCTGTGGTGCCCAGTGGACGTCACCAAGACGCGGTGCGAAGGGCGGGGTGACAAGGACCTGGAGGCGCGGTTGGAGGTCTGGCGCGAGACTCGGCAAGACCTCTTGGACCACGCGGCGGAGCCTTGGTCTGTCGTCATTGAGACGCACCACCACTCGCCCGCCGAGACGGCACGGATCATCAGCGATGCGGTCGATTCCAAGGCCACCGCGCAGGAGCGAGACATTCGCGGGCTGGTCGGATGACGACCCTCGGAATCCTGCATCCCGGCAGCATGGGCGCCGCCGTCGGAGCACAGGCGAAGGCGCAAGGCGCGGATGTCCTCTGGTGCGCAGAGGGACGCAGCTCCGCGAGCAAGGAAAGGGCCCGCCTGTACGGTCTCGCTGCGACAGCAGACCTCACAGAACTGTGCGGGCGATGCGATGTCATCATCAGTCTTTGCCCGCCGGCCAACGCCATCGAGGTCGCTCAAGCCGTCGCCGCCGAGTCGTTTCCCGGTGTCTACGTCGATGCGAATGCCATCGCGCCAGCCACCATGGCGCAGATCGGCGATCTACTGATGCCGAGTGCAGCCGCAGTGGTCGACGGTGCCGTGGTGGGTTCCCCGCCTTCCGAAGCGAAGAAGCCGCGGTTGTACCTCTCGGGTCCGGAAGAACCAGCCGCCACGGTGGCGCGGCTCTTCCGCGGCAGCTCCGTCCAGCCGTTCATCCTCGAAGGGGGGATCGGAAAGGCGTCGGCCCTGAAACTCGCCTACACCAGCTATCAGAAGGCGAGCAGGGTTCTCGCTGCCGTCGCGTACGCGCTCGCGAGCGACCACGGCGTGGAAGAGGAGCTCCTCGACATCGCCCGAGGTCGTACAACCAGCTACCTGACCGAGACGGAGTACTTCCCAAAGACGGCTGCGCGCGCGTGGCGCTGGGCCCCGGAGCTGCGCGAGGTGTCACGAGCCCTCGGCGACGCCCACCTGCCAGCCGCCTTGGCAGACGCCGCAGCGGAGGTACTGGAGCAGTGGGCCGCCCGCGGTGGCCTCGGGCTCCTGCCCGAGACACCAGGGTAACGAGTGACAGGGGAGGTCCAAGTTGGATGCCAGACCTCCCCTGACTGGACCGCTAGCGCGCGTCATATTGGCGAGACACCACCGCATGGGCGCGACCACAATTGGGTCCATGGTCGCTCTCCGCTCCAGGCGTCTCGAACGCCTCTTCGCCGCTCGCCTCGACGACGTCTCTCACGCACAGGTCGCCGCTCTGGTGGACAACCAGGTCACCGAGCACTACGACCTCGACTTCAAGCGAGGCCTGTACGGCAACAAGGATTCCGAGAAGCGGGACCTCGCCGGTGACGTTGCCGCGATGGCCAACACTGCTGGCGGCGTCATCGTCCTGGGCGTCGACGAAGACGACCAGGCCCGCGCCTGCGGGGCCCCCGAGGTCAACCTGAGCGACGATGAAGTCGGTCGCATCCGCCAGATCGTGTCGTCGCTGGTCTCGCCGCTGCCGACGTTCGACATCCTGCCCATCGCATCGCCCGAACAGGATGACCGCGGCTTCCTCCTGATCGCGGTCCCCCGCAGCTCCAACGCACCACATGCGGTCCTCGTCAACAACGCGCTGCGCTTCCCTCGGCGCAACGGAACTACCACGACGTACCTGTCCGAGCCAGAGGTAGCCACTGCCTATCGGAACCGGTTCACCGGAATGCAGAGCAGGCTCGACGAAGCCGCTCGGTACGAGGCTGACCTACTCCAGCGGCTCAACCCTTCCTCCACGACATTCGCCGTAGTGACGCTGGTCCCCGATGTAGCTGGTGGCTTCACACTCGACACCAAGGCGCTCAAGGATTTCAAGGCCGAAGTTCTCCATAAGGACCCGTACCCGGTTCCGGTCAACACAATTTGGTACCGCACTTCTGTCGGCAGCGGGCGTCTTGTTGCCGATAACCGAATGAACGGAAACGAACTGGCCACCCGATTGTCCTGCGAGCTACACGAGAGCGGGGCCGGATCGTTCGCCGCTATTGTGACCGACCGGGGAGCGACAGCACCAAACAGCCTAGATGCGTCTGCGAGCGAGGTAGGCGACGATTACCTGTTCAACGCTTTGTGGGGAGGGCTCCGGTTTTTGGCCCACCACGCGCGTGACCGCGCTGCGGCTGGCGGCAACGCCACAGTCCGCGCGACGATCTGGCCAGTCACCCCCGAGCTGCAGGCAAGACTCATGCACAGCTGGGGATTCGGCGGCCAGCTCGGCGACCTCCAGGCGGACAGACCACCGTACGCCAGCGCTGTTTTCGACATCGATGACCTCGCCGAGGACGGCGGGCCACTCATCGCAGCGACTGCCACTCTGGCGAACGGCATCGCTCAGCACTTTGGCCAGCCCGAGGCCCTCCAGGCAACCACGGACGGGATCATCCGCATCAAGTATTGGCATTCCTCCATGCAGCCCCGTGTGCGTGCAATTGCTCAAGACGCAGGCATCGAAGTCACTGAGGAGACCGTCAACTGATGTGGCCCGACGAGGGTCGAGTCGAGCGAGAGCGTCCCCGCCTAGATAGGTAACGGACGGCATCCAGGGCGTTCAGAGCCGTGACATAAGGGCTGTCGACACCATCGGGCCACTGTCGCCCGGCAGAAATCCATAGCGTCTGCAGTCCCGCCTTCCTGCCGCCCTCTACGTCGATGCCAGGGTTGTCGCCGACCATCCATCCGCCGTCTTCGAGGCGGGCGCCGCAGCGTCGAGCGGCCTCCTCGAAGACGGCACGGTCGGGCTTTCGTGTCCCTACCTCGCCGGAAGCACAGACCCCGTCGACCAGCTCGGCGAGCCCCGCCCCTTCCAGCTTCGCGTGCTGGATATCAGGCGCCCCGTTGGTGGCGATGCCGATGGCCCACCCTCCGGCCTTCATCCCCCACAGGCCCTCGCGCACTCCCTGCTGGCAGCGGGCCCGCCGTGCCATGCCAGCCACGTACGCGCCCCAGAGAGAGTCGACGGAGTCGTGGAGCCCAAGCGCCACCTTGATCCGGGCGAAGTCGCTCGGGCAGGCCCGCGCGTCCAGAGCGTCCGTGATGGCGCGGGCAGCAACCACGGGCAACCCGCGGGCAGACACGAAGTCACAGGCCCAGTCGTGGAGGGCACCCTGTCTGTCAATCAAGGTGTTGTCCAGGTCGAACAGGGCCAGTAGCTGCACCCGCTGCACGATACGTGACGCCAGCTCGCAGGCTCTCGGGATGCCGCCGCTCGTCAGGTTCCCCTTGGAATTCTCCAATCAGCACCCTCGACTGCTCCGCTTCCGTTGTGATGGGAAGACGTACTCGCATTGGAGGCCCACCGTGCCGATATCCCACGAAGAGACCCTGGTCCCTGCAGCCAGCGCGGCCGGCGACTGGAACATGCAATGGCAGCTCATGTGTCCCGCGTGCGGGACGGACACAGTCGAAAGCGCAAGCGGCCCGGACCACGAGTCTGTGACGGTGCAGCCGGACCGTGACGACTACGACAGCCCCATAGGGACGCGTGGCGGGTACGTCAGGATCGACCTCACATGCGCCGGAGGACATGGCTTCGCGCTTGTCGTGGCCAACCACAAGGGGGCTGAATTCCTCGGCTTGGTAGCCCGCGTCTGAGGTGTCGGCAGTGCGCCTCGGCTGTTCTTCCGAGTGAGCGGCGAGTGAGATCGTCGCCCTCTTAATCTAGAGACCGGGAGTGTGCAGGTCAGAGCCTCTGCGCAAGGCCACCGAGCCATGCCCTCCGGAGCCGTGTGCGCAGGTTCGAATCCTGCCGGGGGCACTTCGCATGAAGTGCCCAAAGACCCCGTCACCAGCGGAAACGCTGTGTGCGGGGTCTTCGCGTTTATGCAACCGCATGCCGCTCGAAGCGGGCGTATGTCGGGGTCTGTGGACGAGGCGTGGATGGGATCTTGGGGCATTCCCGCAGGTGATGAGCCTCGGTGGAGCCAAGCAGGCCTGCTCCTCGTTATCGTCTTCCCGGTCTTGGACCGCGCCGCGGGTGGGGAACCTGAGCGTTGCCGAGGGTCGTCGTGCCATCCTCAGCCTCTGCCCGCGGTCGGATGAATGGACGAGTTGGGGGATCTCGTGGATGTGACCACGCTTGCCGTCGCACTCATCGGCGTCGGAGGAACGCTGGGCGGAACTCTGGGTGGGGCAGTGCTCAGCCAGCGCGTCACCCGGGAGCAAAACCAGCGTGCCGATCGTGAACGGGCAGAGGACCGCCACGACCGAGCGCAGGAGGCCAGACGGGATCTCTATGCCCGCCTGAACACCACGGCTCGCGCTTACCGAGTCGCTGCCCGAGACGCGGTCCGAGCAGCCGAACGCGGCGAGAGCATCGAGCCCACAGTCCTCGACACCGCCAAGGACGCTTGGTTGGAGCAATACTCTTCGGCCCAGATGGCACTGCCGAAAGACGTCCACGAGATTGTCTCGACCCTCAACCGGGCACTTGGAGTCGGATACTCCGTCGTCAAGCAGCTGCCGAGCCGCCCCGACCCGGACGGGTCGTACAACCGTGCCAAAGCTTGGTTCAGCGGCCCAATGTCCGACGGGGTGTATCTGCTGCGGGTCGCTCTGCGCCATGACCTCGGCGTCGAGGTCGAGCCCGACTTCGAACGCATTCGCACGCAGATGCTCGCCACGCTCGATGGCGAGCGGAGGAGCCTTCAACGCGTGCTCGCCTCCGAACAGGCCCAGGCCACCAGGCCTGCTTGACAGGCCGGGTGGACGACGAGGCTCCTGGCCGTCACGCCAGGAGCGTCGGGTGAGCGAACCCGCTCATAGGTCCGTCACATCGGGGTAGTGACGACGAAGCTCGCTGAGCACGCGTTCGTCGACGGCTCTGACGTCCCACCACGAGCTGTCTGCTTCAGTCAGGACGACCACCAGCTCGTCCCCAGCGAACCCACGCGCTTCGGCGTCGATCAGCTGAAGGAACGGGGTCGTCAGTGACAACAGCGTCAACGTGTCGATGCCGACGCCGACGGACCGTCTCCCAATCTCCAAACAGCGCGGATCCACGATCTCGTCGCACTCGACGCGCCACGTCAGGTCCAGGCCGAAGCTGCCGAGGCGGACGAGCATCTCGGCCAGAGTCACGTAGTGCTTTCCGTACCAGGCAGGGAACGTGATCCCCTTCATTCCTGCCTCTGCTTCGGCCGTATCGCGCGACAAGCGACCCCCTTCGTTGAGCACAGACCCTAGGGCACAGTCCTGACCAGCTCACGCGCCCCATCGGGCAGGCCCTAGCACCCTCCCTCGCCCTCCAGACCCGACCACGGATCCGGCGGATTCGGTTGCCCGGGATCCGGTGTCTCTTCGGTCGGGCGCGCGGGGTCGAACGGGCGGGCGGGGTCGAAGAGGGGCCACCGGGGAGGATCGCGGGCCCCGTGCCGTCGGGGCCGGTCCCCCCGCTCGTCCCCGCACCCGGTCCCCCGCTCGTCTCCGCACCCCGCGGTCAGCCGTCGGGCAGTGGCGGGAGGGGTCTGGGCGGGGCCGGTGGGGTTCCGGGTCACAGCCCGTGCTCGTCCAGCAGCCTCATCAGGTTCCGCTTGCGCTTCTGGGCGGTGCGCAGGTCGGTGACGTAGGTGGTGAAGTCGTCCGGCGTGCCGAGGTGGTGGTGGCAGTCGCGGATGCTCAGGAGCAGGCTGACGAGTTGTTCGTAGGTGCGGTTGCCGGTCTCGCGGCTGAGGCGGGCGGCCAGGGGGAGGTAGACCGTGAGGGCGTCGGCGGGGCGGGTCGGGCGGGTCCGGTCGGCGAGGACGAGCCACTGGCCGTCGTGGGCGCCGTGCTCCGTGGCCGCCTGCCAGGCGGCATCCACCTCCTCGTCGTCCAGGAGGACGTCGACGAGGACGCGCCAGCCGTGGGTCCGCGCCCGTTCCGCGTCGATGCGCAGCAGGGCCAGGGCCCGTTCCCGTTCGGCCGGCCAGCACGCGGCGGCATCGGCCGCGGCGCGGAGTTGCCGGTAGGCGGGCAGGGTGCGGCGGGCGGCGAAGTGGTCGCGGCGCAGGGCGACGGCGTCGGCGAGCCGGCCGGCCTGCGCGTAGCGGTCGGCGAGGTCGTCGACGAGGGCGGTGTCGACCGCGGCCGGGTCCTCGGTGTCGCGGATGCCGCGCTCGGCCCATTCCAGGGCTTCGGCGGTGCGGCCGGCGGCGTCGAGTTCGCGGGCGATGAGCAGGTGGGTGTGGCCGTTCGGGGCGAGGTCGGCGGCGTGCACGGCGATCACCGTGTCGAGGTCCCGTCCCGACTTCGCGAGGCGGTGCATCAGGTGCTTCTCGGCCCAGCCGGTGCGCTTCGCCTGCCAGGCCTCGGCCGCGCGCCGACGCAGGACGGCCATCCCCCGCTCGCCGAGCAGGTCCTCGTAGTCGAGCGGGTCGACGTCCGTCAGGTCGGCCGCGTCGTCCAGTGCGTGCGCCACCAGCCAGTGCGCGAGCTCCTCCGGGTCGGGACGGGCCGCGCGGCAGGCCTCGTGGTGGGCGTCGGCGAGGTCGGCGCCGATCTGCCCGAGACCGCCGTCGGAGTCGTCGACGTCTTCGACCACCCGGGCCAGCAGGTCGATCGCCTCCCGGGCCAGCGCCATTGCGTCGGCCGCCCGGTCGGAGGTCGTCAACGACCGGATCGCACGGACCGCTTGCCCGGCCTGGTCGGCATAGGCCCGGGCGTCGGCGTACTCGACGTAGCCGTACTGGGCGAACGGGCCGATGTCGAGCAGTTCACGGATGCGGGACCGGATCCCGGCCAGGTCTCCGCGCGCGCTGGCCGCCCGCACCTCCAGCCGACGCCGCAACTGCCGGTCCGCGGCCATCTCCTCCCGCACGAGGGCGAGCAGGTCCTCCCGCGGGAGGTCCCGCAGCCAGGCGTCGAGACCCCGCGCCGCGTCCCGGGCCGACCGGCGCAGGCGGGGGAGGTCGGCCTCCTGCGCGATCAGGGTCAGACCGAGTGCGACCAGGTGCTTGCAGAAGTTGCCCTCCTGGCCGTACGGGCAGTCGCAAGTGCCGGTCGGCTTTCCGCGCCCGCCCAGGAGCAGTTCCACCCGGTACCGCTCCGTGCCGCGCACCGATGCCCTGATCCGGTCGTCGTCGACGTCGACCCCGGACACCGCGTCGACGTAACCCAGCCCGCGCTCGAACGAACGCTTCCCGGCCAGCGCCTTCAGTTTCGCTTCCGTGAGAC
Source organism: Streptomyces sp. NPDC058872 (assembly GCF_042743065.1). NCBI lineage: Bacteria > Bacillati > Actinomycetota > Actinomycetes > Kitasatosporales > Streptomycetaceae > Streptomyces > Streptomyces sp. NPDC058872. The sequence continues at coordinate 138,812 of NZ_JBHYMK010000004.1, read as the reverse complement.
CGCCCACGATCCTCCGCGCTCCGATCCGGCTCGGGCTCCGCCCGGCGGCCCCCTTCTCCGGGACCGTCGGGTCGGACGACTTCGACGAGCAGAATCGTGCCACCCTCCGCGGGGCGCCGTCCCCGTCGAGCCGAGCCGCCCCCCGTCAGGTCGGCTCGGCCGTACGGCCGTACGGCCTTTCCCTCTCGCCCCGTTGTCCTGTCGGCCTGTCGGCCCGTAGGTCTGTCGGTCCGGTCGGTCCGTCGGCCTGTCGGTCCGTCGGCCCGTTGCCCCGGAACGAGGGCCCGCGGCTGATCGACGCGGTGCGGAGGTTCCGTCGCCGGCTGCGCGGCCGGGAAGCGCCCGGCACCTCCACGGTGCCGGGCGCTTCGGGGTTCGTGCGGGTGTTACTTGACGTTGATCGCCGTCCAGGCGGTGGCGACCGCGTTGTACTCCGCGCTGCCGGCGCCGTAGAGGTCGGAGGCGGCGGAGAGGGTGGCGCTGCGGGCGCCCGCGTAGTTGGTGGAGGAGGTCATGTAGGTGCTGAGGGCCTTGTACCAGATCTTGTAGGCCTTCTGGCGGCCGATGCCCGTGACGGTGGAGCCGTCGTAGGTCGGGGAGTTGTAGCTGACGCCGTTGATGGTCTTGGCGCCGCTGCCCTCCGACAGCAGGTAGAAGAAGTGGTTGGCCGGGCCCGAGGAGTAGTGGACGTTCAGGCGGCCGACCGACTTCGACCAGTAGTCGGCGGAGTTGCCGTCCTTGCTGGGCTTGTCCATGTAGCGGAGCGGCGTGCCGTCGCCGCGGATGTCGATCTTCTCGCCGATGAGGTAGTCGCCGGTGTCCGAGGAGTTGGCCGCGTAGAACTCGACCGCGGTGCCGAAGATGTCGGAGGTGGCCTCGTTCAGACCGCCCGACTCCCGGCTGTAGCGCAGGCCGGCCGTGGCGGCGGTGAGGCCGTGGGACATCTCGTGGCCGGCCACGTCGAGGGAGGTGAGCGGGTTGAGGTTGTTCGCACCGTCGCCGTAGGTCATGCAGAAGCAGCTGTCGTCCCAGAAGGCGTTCACGTAGGCGTTGCCGTAGTGGACGCGCGAGTAGGCGGCGGCGCCGTCCCCGCGGATGCCGTTGCGGCCGAGCTCGTTCTTGTAGAAGTCCCAGGTGACGGCGGCGCCGTAGTGGGCGTCGGCGGCCGCGGTCTCCGGGTTGCTCGGGCTGCCGTTGCCCCAGACGTCGGTGCTGTTGGTGAACAGCGTGCCGGTGCCGTTGGTGCCGCCGTTCAGGTTGTACGTCTTGTGGCCGCCGCGTGCGGCGTCGGTCAGGGTGTAGCCGGCGGAGGTGCCGAGGGTGACCTGGCCGCTGTATGCGGTGTTGCCGACGCCCGTCTCGATCGCCTCGTAGGAGTAGAGCTCCTTGCCGGTGGTGGCGTCGGTGATGACGTGGCGCTTGCTCGGGGTGCCGTCCTGCTGGACGCCGGTGACGACCGTCTCCCAGGCGAGGGCGGGCTTGCCGGTGGCCGCCCAGATGACCTTGCGGGCGGAGGAGGCGGACTCGGAGGCGTGGGCGCCGGAAGCGAGCGCGGCCTTCTTGGCGGTGGCGGAGGTGACGGCGGGGGTCGTGCTCGCCACGGATATCCGGGCCTGGGTGGCCTTGGTGGTGGAGCGGGCGCCCGACTTCTTCTGGTGGACGACCAGGTCGCCGCCGAGGACCGGCATGCCTTCGTAGGTGCGCTCGTAGCGCGTGTGGACGGTGCCGTCCGCGTCCTTGATGACGTCGCGGACGAGGAGCGCCTCCTTGCCGGACAGGCCGATGGCCTTGGCGGTGGCGGCGGCTCCGGCCTGGGCCTGCTGGACGGCAGCGGCGCGCTGGGTGCCGGTGAGCACGAGCGCGGTCGCACCGGCCTCGCGCTGGACGTCCGCGCTGGCGGATCCGGTCTGGACTCCGACGACGACCATGGCGGCCGAGGCGAGCAGGGCGGCGGCGCGGGCGGTGGTGCGGCGGTGCGAGGACTGCTGGCGGGTCACGCGGGCTCCTTCGCTGAAAAGCGTGGGGATCGTGGGGGTGGGGTGGTGCGGCAGTGAGCGTGCCAGCGAACCCGGGCGTTTGACAGGTCTGCAACAAGAATTTGACCATGTGTTGTCCGAAGGACAGTGAACTCTGTCCGCTATACGGGAAGTTCGGCCCCTGCGGTCGATCTCCATGCCCGGATTCGGGCAGTGCGACGCCCCCGAGAAGCCCCTTTGGCGCTTTGCCCGATCACTGCGCCTTGGTGGGCCGAAGGGCCTTTGATGACGGTTGGCCCCTGCACCGCGCGCGCCGGACGGCGCCCACCCTCCACCGCCGCCTTCACCCTCTCCATCCCCCCTCTCCTCACCCCTCCGACCGTCACGCCCCCCGCGCCACCGGACGGGAGGGACGTGACGGAAGGGACGAAAGGGGAACCGGGTGACCCGCGGGGTCCGCCACCCCCATGGTCGACATCGCGCCACGTCTGGGACGCCCCGGAGCCCAGGACGCCACCCCCCGCACCGACCAACCGGACGGACGCCGCCTCCCCGAACACCGAGCCGACACGAACGGGCGGCCAGGAGGGCCGGACCGTCGACCACCGGCCGCGCCCGGGCGAGCCGCACCGGTCGCCTCCACCGCCGACCGCGCGATGCTCCGGCCCGACGAGGCCGCGCGAGGCCGCGCGAGGCCGCACAAGGCCGATGCCCTGACCGGCGACCAGGCGCACCGCGTTCCGCCCCTAGCACACGCCGGTGCGGCGCGGAGGATCCAGGACACCCGATCAGCCGCGATGAATTGCGGAAGCCGACGGGAAGAAAGCACCTTTCGTCCCGATGCGACCGGAAGGGGAACAGGGCCGGGGGGGAGGGTGCCCGGGGCCTGGGTGCGGCCGCCGCCGCCGCCCCGCCCCGCACCCCGCGATGACGGCGGGCCCTGCCAGCGCCGGGGCGCCGCCCCGCGCACGGGAGGCGGCTACCGAAAGCAACGACCTTGCTCCCGAGAGTAGATGGCGCAAAGAGGTCGCACCGAGGGCTCCGGGCCCGTCCGGTGTCGCCGGCACGGCCTTGTTCCCCGGCCTGTGGTGCACACTTGCTGCCTGGTACAGCGCTCACGGGGAAGGCGGCCTGGCACATGCTGACGGGGATCGAGGAGGTCGACTGGGCCTCGCTGGGGCACGCGTACGGTCCCGCGGACGACGTGCCGGAGCTGCTCCGCGGACTCGCCTCCGACGACCCCGCCGAGCGGGAGACCGCCCTCGACGGCATGTACGGCGCGGTCCACCACCAGGGCGACGTCTACGACTCGACGCTCGCGTGCATCCCCTTCCTGCTCGAACTCGTCGCCGACCCCGCGGTCCAGGACCGCGGCTGCATCGTCGAGCTGCTCACCAGCATCGGCGGGATCGAACTCGACGACGAAGAGGAGCTGGACGAACTCGACCCGGAAGAAGAGGAGTTCATCCCCGCCGCCAACTACGCCATGGCCGCCGCCGCCATCGCCGCCGGGGCCGACGTCTTCCTCGGGCTCGCCGCGGACCCCGACCCCGAGGTGCGCCTCGCCGCGCCCTGCGCGCTCGCCTCGCTGCACCCCGAGCCCGCCCGGGTGCTGACCCTGCTACGGGAGCGGCTCACCGTCGAACGAGACACCGAGGTGCGGCTCGCCCTGGTCGCGGCCGTCGGACGGATCGCCCTGCGGCACGCCTCGCTGCGCGAGGAGACCGTCGACTGGCTCGACTGGCTGGCCCGTGCCGCACAGGACCCCGGGCTCCGCCTCGCGGCCCTCGCACAACGGGCGCGCTGTGCACCCGCCGACATCCCGGACGACGTGGTGCCGTGGGTGACGCGGCTCCTGGAGGAGATCCGGACTTCGGCGCAGTCCCCGACCGCCACCGGGAACGGGCGGGAGGCCACCCCGACGCTCATCGGACAGGTCCGGGAACTGCTGGAGGAGCACGCCGCCGGGCGTCCGGCCCCCTGGACCGAAGAGCTGCTCCGCACCCTGCACGCTGCGCTCGACGATCGGGTCGACGACCGGATCGCCCTGATCCTCGCGCAGTTGCGCAGCCCGGATTGGGGTCAGCGCTCGGACGCGATCTGGTTGTGCGGCGGTTTGATACGGGCCTGGCGCGGGCGGTACGACGACGTCGTCCGGCTCGTGGGCGCCCAGCTCCACGATCCCGAGCCCCGGCTGCGGGAAGCAGCCGCGTCCTTCCTGGAGCGGCTCTTCGAGCTGGGAGCACCGGCGACCGACTCCCTCGTCGTCCGCCTCGGCACGGGTCCGGGGACGTCCGGCACGGGTCCGGGTGCACCCGGCACGGAAGGGGGGACGGGCGGGACGGAAGCGGGGCACGGGGCACACGCCTTCGTCGGGCGGACCGGGCGGGACGCGGCGCTGCTCGCGCTGGCCCGGGCCGGGGACACCCGGGCGGTCCCGTTGCTGGCCCGCGCCCTGACGGAGCCCGAGGTGCGACGCGAACTGCTGTACGCGGTGGACGGGCTCGGCCCCTCCGCCGCGATGCTCGCCCCGCTGCTCCGGCTCAGGCTCGCCGATGTGGAACTCGACGAGAGGCTGTACGACCAGGCCGCACCCCTGCTGTACGCCCTGGCGGCCGTGCGGGGCGGCCAGGCACTGCCGGAGGTCCTGCGGGTGCTGCGCGGGGCGCCCCCGAACCGGCGCGACTGGGTGCGGGAGGCGGCGCTGCGGACCCTGGCGGCCTTCGGCCCGGCCGCACGGGAGGCCGTACCGGAGCTCCGGGAGCTCCTGGCGGAGGAGTCGGCCGCGGTCTCCACGGCGGCGGCGCGCGCCCTGTGGGCGGCCGAGGGCGATCTGGCGGACGTGCTGCCGGCGCTGGAGCGGTGGCTTCGGCCGGGGACTTCGAGTGCGGACTGGTGCGCCGCCGCACAGGCCATCGGGGAGATCGGTCCGATGGCGGCGGCCGAGGCCCCGGCCCTGCGCCCCGGCCTGGCCTCGCGGGACCCCTGGGTACGGGTCCGCTCCGCCGCGGCGCTGTGGCGGGTGTCCGGGGAGGTGTCGGCGTCGCTTCCGGTGCTGTTGGCGGCGTGGGAGGAGAACCGTCACGCACGCGTGGACATCGCGGAGTGCCTGGCCGAGATGGGGCCGGCGGCTGCGGAGGCGCAGGTGGTGATCCTCACGGAACTGACCCGAAGGCGCCGGCACAATGCCCGCGAAGGCGCCTGCGGCAGCCACGACATCCATCTGGACGAGAAGCTGCTGACGCTGTGCCGGGCCGCACTCGCGCGGATGGAGCGGGGGGCGTTCTAGCCGTACCCGTGCGAGAAGGGGTGCTTCCCCGGCCGCGCCCGCCGGGAGGGAACCGGCACGCTCAGGAGTGAAGGGGCTTTCCGGCCCCGCCCGCCCTCGTACGCCGCGGGTGGCCCGCGGTGCGGTCGCCCCGCGGCCCGCCCCCTCGGCGCACGAGGGCGGGCCGCGGGACGATGATGCGACAAGAGCGACGGGGCTCCGCCTAAGGTCTAGAGGGAGAACACGTCCCCGCCGACCGTCCCAGGAGCAGTGTGAGACCACACGGAGCACAGCGCGTCACCCCTGCCCTGTGCGTCCTCGGACTCGCCCTGGCGCTCAGCGGCTGCAACGGCGAGGGCGAGCTCAGGAGCGCCGGCCCCACACCGGCGGCCGTGGGGCCCGTCCGTCTCTGGCCCGACCTGCCGCCCGCGACCGACCCGCCGAAGGACTACGGCGAGTCCGACACCCCGCGCGTCCCCGGCGTCACGGTCGTCGGCGACGACGTCCACTCCGTCGAGGCGGTGGCCGTGGTGCGCGCCGAGGTGCGCGCCCACCCGGATACGTACACCGGCGGCAATGCGTCGTACGAGAAGACCGCGCGGGCGATCGCGGACTGCGACACGGCTCCGGCCGCCTGTCCGGTCATGCGGCCGTACTACCACGACCTCACCGGCAACGGCAGGGACGAGCTGATCGTCGGGATCCGCCTGCCGGAGCAGGAGGTCGCCGTCCTGGTCTACCGCGCCGAGGACGGCGGTCTCACCAGGATCATGTCCACGGTCGACCAGGTGATCAGCGTGGAGCTGGCGGGCCGGGACCTGATCATGCGGGCCGGTTCGGCCGGCATCCCCGGGTACGAGTACCGGACCGCCTGGTCCTGGGACGAGCGGCAGCAGAGCATGCTGCCCACCCGGGACGAGATCGTCCGGGTGCGACCGCCCGGCGCCCGGGTCCCGTCGGTCCCCGCACCGCGCCTGGTGCGGCCCGCTCCCGCCACCGCGCCCGTCCCGCCCCTGGAGCCGATGCCGTGAGGACGCCCCGGTTGCCCGCCTGGACGGCGACGCTGACCTGGAAGGCCGCGCTCTTCATCACGGTGATGTGCTGCGCCCTCGCCGCGCTGCTCGGGGTCCTGGTCCACGTCTCGGTCTCCGGTCAGACCGTGCAGGACTCCCGCGAGAAGGCGCTGGCCCGGCTCACCGAGGTCACCGGCCTGTACGAGGCGGGCGAGCCGCTCCCCCGGTTCGCCGGGGTGGATCCGCCCGGTCTGCCGGACCCGCTCCGTGCGCTCGCCGCGAACGGGGAGCGGGGCACGATGGTCGCCGAGCGCGGTGGCCGGCCGACGATGTGGGCGGCCGGCCCCGCGGACGGTCGTGCGCTGGCCGTGCGCGTCGACTACACCCAGAGCGCCGAAACCATCGAGGCGCTCGACGGCTCGATCCTCGGCTCGTCCGTCCTGGCGATCGGGACGACGCTGCTCGTCGGCGCCTTCGCCGTCACCCGGGTGACCCGCCGGCTGCACCTGACGGCCCAGGTGGCCCGCCGGATCAGCGCGGGCGACCTGGACGCGCGGGTGGACGATCCCCGGACGAAGGACCCGCGGCGGCCCCAGGACGAGGTGGCCACGGTTTCCGGGGCGCTCGACACGATGGCCTCTTCGCTCCAGCGCAAGCTGCAGAGCGAGCAGCGGTTCACCGCCGACGTGGCGCACGAGTTGCGGACGCCGCTGACCGGACTGTCGGCCGCGGCCGAACTGCTGCCCGAGGGACGGCCCTCGGAACTGGTGCAGGACCGGGTGCGGGCGATGCGCGGGCTCACCGAGGACCTCCTGGAGATCTCCCGGCTGGACGCCCGCACCGAGGCCGTGGACCTGGCCGTGCACCGGCTCGGTCCGCTCGCCGAGCGGGTGGTGCGTGCTTCCGGTACGGACACGGAGGTGCGGGTCGTCCGGGACGCCGAGGTGGAGACGGACCGGCGGCGCGTGGAGCGGGTGCTCGGCAATCTGGTGGCGAACGCGCACGAGCACGGCGCTCCGCCGGTGGTGGTGACGGTCGACGGGCCCGTGGTGACCGTGCGGGACCACGGGCCGGGCTATCCCGCGTACCTCCTGGAGTCGGGGCCGCAGCGGTTCCGCACCGAGAGCGGCGGCAAGGGACACGGCCTCGGGCTGACGATCGCGGTGGGCCAGGCGGAGGCGGTCGGCGGCGAACTGGCCTTCGCCCCGGGGCCGGACGGCGGCGCGGAGGCCCGGTTGCGGCTGCCGGAGTACGTGCGGCCCGCGCCCTCCGCCCACGAGGGCTGACGGCACACCGTCACACAAAAGGGACATAGGGCATACGGCTTGCTACGTTGCGGAGCATGACCGCACCACGGCCGCGGAGCCCGGACGCACCCCCGCCCGGCATCCGTGTCCCCAAGCGCCGTGGCGTGGAGCTCTCGCTGCTGATCGGGGCCGTCCTGATCTCCGTCCTCGGCTATGCGGAGGTCGGCCTCGCCCGCAGCGGTGCCGTGCCGCCCGATGCCGCCCGCTACGGGGCCGGGCTCGGGCTGCTCTCGCTCGTCGCCCACCTCGCGGTCCGCTTCCGCGCCCCGTACGCCGATCCCCTGCTGCTCCCGATCGCGGTGCTGCTCAACGGCCTCGGGCTGGTGCTGATCTACCGTCTCGACCTGGAGACGCCGAAGGACCAGGCGGCGGCGACGCAGTTGGTCTGGTCGACGCTCGGGGTGGCGCTGTTCATCGTGGTCGTCCTGCTCCTGCGGGACCACCGTGCGCTCCAGGGGTACGCCTACGTGTCGATGGCCGCGGCGCTCGCCCTGATGCTGCTGCCGATCTTCTTCCCGGCGGTCAACGGCGCTCGGATCTGGATCAGGATCGGCGGACTCTCCTTCCAACCGGGCGAGTTCGCCAAGATCCTGCTCGCGGTCTTCTTCGCCGCGTACCTGGCGACCAACCGCAATGCGCTCGCCCACACCGGCCGACGGATCTGGAAGTTCCAGTTCCCGACGGGCCGGGTGCTGGGCCCGATCGTGGCGATCTGGCTGCTGAGCGTCGGCGTCCTCGTGCTCGAACGGGACCTGGGCACGTCGCTGCTCTTCTTCGGCCTCTTCGTGATCATGTTGTACGTGGCGACCGGTCGGACCGGATGGATCGCGGTCGGCCTCGTCCTGGCCTCTGCCGGCGCCTTCCTCGTCGGCTCGCTCGAACCGCACGTCCACGGCCGGGTGCAGGACTGGCTGGACCCCTTCGCCTCGATCCGGGCGGGCGAGGGGCCGGGGCAACTCGCCCAGTCGCTGTTCGCGTTCGCCGCGGGCGGGATGCTCGGCACGGGGCTCGGCCTCGGCCGTTCCGTCCTCATCGGCTTCGCCACCAAGTCCGACTTCATCCTGGCGACGGCCGGCGAGGAACTGGGACTCGTCGGCCTCACCGCCCTCTTCCTGCTGTACGGGCTGCTGGTGGCACGCGGCTACCGCGCCGGCCTCTCGCTGCGCGACCCCTTCGGGCGACTGCTCGCGATCGGCCTCGCCTCGATCGTGGCGCTCCAGGTGTTCGTGATCGCGGGCGGCGTGATGGGGCTGATCCCGCTGACCGGCATGGCGATGCCCTTCCTGGCGCAGGGAGGTTCGTCGGTCGTCACCAACTGGGTGATCGTCGCGCTGCTCATCCGGGTCAGCGACTCGGCGCGCGCCCCCCAGCCCGGGGCGGCGGGCACCGGCGTGCTCGCCAAGGTCGCGGAGGGCAGCCGATGACGAGGCCCCTCCGCAGGACGGGAGGCTCCCGGTGATCCCCTACATCCGGCGGGCCGCCGCCCTCTGCCTGCTGCTGCTCGTCGCACTGCTCGTCAACGCCGCCCGGGTGATGGTCGTCGAAGCCGGCTCCCTCAATGCCGATCCGGCCAACCGGCGGATCGCGATCGACCGGTACGCCCGGCCGCGCGGCGAGATCGTGGTCGACGGGAAGCCCGTGACCGGCTCCCGGGACAGCGGCCAACAGCTCCGCTGGGAACGGACCTACCGCCAGGGGCCGCTGTACGCCCCGCTGACCGGCCACTCCTCCCAGACGTACGGCACGACGCTCATCGAGCACGCCGAGGACGAGGTCCTCTCGGGCACCGACCCGATGCTCGCGCCGCTGCCGCTCTGGAACGACCTCACCCGGGGCCGGCAGCCGGGCGGCAACGTGGTGACGACGGTCCGCGCCCCGCTGCAGGAGGCGGCCTACCGCGGGCTCGACGGGAAGCGCGGCGCGGTCGTGGCGGTCGAGCCGTCCAGCGGCCGGATCCTGGCGCTCGTCAGTTCGCCCTCGTACGACCCGGGCGTCCTGTCCGGGACCGGACGGACCGTGAAGGACGCCTGGCAGCGGCTGAACTCCTCGCCGAACCAGCCGATGCTGAACCGGGCGCTGCGGCAGACCTACCCGCCCGGCTCCACCTTCAAGATCGTGACGGCCGCGGCGGCCCTGGACGCCGGAGCGGTGCGGGACGCGGAGGCCCCGACGGACACGCCGGACCCGTTCGTGCTGCCGGGCACCCGGCAGGTGCTGCCGAACGAGGCGAGGGGCTGTGGTGACGCCTCCCTCGCGTACGCGATCCAGTGGTCGTGCAACACGGTGATGGCCGGGCTCGGGGTGAAGGTGGGCCTGGAGGGGATGGTCGAGGCCGTGGAGCGCTTCGGCTTCAACGACACGGGGCTCCGGGTGCCGTCCTGGGTGGCGAAGTCCAACTTCGACCGGAGGATGAGCCGGGACCAGTTGGCGCTCTCCTCGATCGGGCAGTTCGACACGACGGCGACCCCGCTCCAGATGGCGATGGTGGCGGCGGCCGTCGCCAACCACGGGGAGATCGCCCAGCCGTACCTCGTCGAGCGCACCACGACCTCCGGCGGCACGACCGTGGACCGCACGGTCCGCAGCAGCTACCGGCGGGCGATGACCCCGGCGACGGCGATGCAGCTCCAGCGGCTGATGGTGAAGGCGGTCGAGGAGGGCACCGGGACCAATGCGACGATCCCGGGAGCCCGGGTCGGCGGCAAGACGGGCACCGCCCAGCACGGCCTCGGGAACACCGGCACCCCGTACGCATGGTTCATCGCCTGGGCCCAGGCGGACGACTCGGCCCAGCCGGCGGTGGCGGTGGCGGTCGTCGTCGAGGACGCGGAGGCCTCCCGCACGGAGATCAGCGGCGGCGGCAGTGCGGCGCCGATCGCCAAGGCGGTGATGGAGGAGGCGTTGGAGCTGGAGGCGAAGGCGCGGGGTTAGCGCCGCGGCTACGCCGCTCCGTCCGCGATCGCCTGCGCGACCTCCGTGACCCGGGCCCGTTCCTCCGCCGCGAAGCGTTCCGCGTCGAGCCGCTCCGCGATCTCCTCGTCCTGGGTCATCAGCAGGTCCAGGTTGGAGTCGCCGAGGTCGAAGACGCCCATGTCGAGGTAGGCCTTCTGCAGGCGCTCGCCCCAGAGGCCGATGTCCTTGACGCAGGGCACGATCCGGCTGAAGAGGAGCTTGCGGAAGAGGTGCAGGAACTCGCTCTGCTCGCTGAACTCCTCCGCCTCCTTCCTCGGGACGCCGAAGTTCTCCAGCACCTCGACCCCGCGCAGCCGGTCGCGCATCAAGTAGCAGCCCTCGATGACGAACTCCTCGCGCTCGCGGAGCTCGGCGTCGGAGAGCTGCTTGTAGTAGTCGCGCAGGGCCATCCGGCCGAAGGCGACGTGCCGGGCCTCGTCCTGCATCACGTACGCGAGGATCTGCTTCGGCAGCGGCTTGTCGGTGGTGTCCCGGATCATGCCGAAGGCGGCGAGGGCGAGGCCCTCGATGAGGACCTGCATGCCGAGGTAGGGCATGTCCCAGCGCGAGTCGCGCAGGGTGTCGTCGAGGAGGCCCTTGAGGTTGTCGTTGATCGGGTAGAGCATCCCGACCTTCTCGTGGAGGAAGCGGCCGTAGATCTCGGCGTGCCGGGCCTCGTCCATGGTCTGGGTGGCCGAGTAGAACTTGGCGTCCAGGTCGGGCACCGACTCGACGATCCGGGCGGCGCAGATCATCGCGCCCTGCTCGCCGTGGAGGAACTGGCTGAACTGCCAGGAGGCGTAGTGCCGGCGCAGGTCGCCCTTGTCCTTCTCGGACATCTTCGCCCAGTGGCGGGTGCCGTGGAGGGTCAGCACCTCGTCGGGGGTGCCGAGCGGGTCGTACGGGTCGACCTCGATGCTCCAGTCGATCCGGGTGGCGCCGTCCCACTGCTTGTCCTTGCCCTTCTGGTAGAGGGCGAGGAGGCGCTCGCGGCCGTCGTCGTAGTCCCAGGAGAAGCGGGCGGCACCGGTGGCGGGCACCTGCCAGGTGGGCGTGGACGGGGCCGAGGTGTAGAGGTCGCGCGTCGACACTGACGCCTCCTTGGGAGCGGCGGCGGGGAGCGGGTCCGGCGCCAGGCTCACACGTTGGTAGACGGATCGTCAACAAGTTGCGCGCAAGGTCTTTTCCGCTCCGGTGGCCCTGCTGGACGACGCCCCCCTCCCCGGTCGCCGCACGGAGCGGAGCACCACCGCCCGACGCCCCTTCCCCGGCCCTCCCCCGCCGGCCGGCCGACGGGAGGACCCGCGCCGCGGATACGCTGCGGTGCATGACGAGCGCCGCCACCCCCGCGTACCGCAGGCTCAGCGTCGAGGAGCGGCGCGGGCAACTGCTCAGGGCCGCCCTGGAGCTCTTCGCCCAGCGGGCGCCCGAGGACGTCTCGCTCGACGACGTCGCGGAGGCGGCCGGAGTCTCGCGCCCCCTGGTCTACCGCTACTTCCCCGGCGGCAAGCAGCAGCTGTACGAGGCCGCCCTCCGCTCCCATGCCGACGCGCTGAACCGTTGCTTCGCCGAGCCCGCCGAAGGAGCGCCCACGGAACGGCTCGGCCGGGTGCTCGACCGCTACCTGGCCTTCGTGGACCAGCACGACACCGGCTTCAGCGCCCTGTTGCGCGGCGGCAGCGTCGCCGAGACCTCCCGGACCTCGGCGATCGTGGACGAGGTGCGCCGGGCCGCCGCCGAGCAGATCCTCGTCCACCTCGGGGCGGAGCGGCCGGGCCCCCGGCTCGGCATGCTGGTCCGCACGTGGATCGCCGCCGTGGAGGCGGCCTCGCTCATCTGGCTCGACGAGGGGAAGCAGCCGCCGGAGCGGGAGCTGCGGGACTGGCTCGTCGACCACCTCGTCGCCCTGCTCGCGGCGACCGCGACGAGCGACGCGGAGACGGCGGAGGTGTTCCGGGCGCTCCTCACACAGGAGACCCCCGAAGGCCCGGTGGGACTGCTCGCCCACCGGGCGGTCCCGGTGCTGGGCGAGGCCGCCCGCCTGCTGTCGCCCCCGGGGTCGGGGAGACTGAAGGGGTGAGAAGCGAGAACACCCCCTTCCGCGGCGGCCCCCTCGACGGCCGGGTCCTGCCGATCCTGCTCGGCCCGACCGGCCACCCGGCCAAGTGGTACGAGGTACCGGTCCCGGCACACGACGGGCGCCCGCCGACCGTGTACGCGTACCGGCGCGAGCCCGCGGGCCACACCAAGCGGCTCGGGCTGCAGCGCGGCTGGGTCTATGTGTACGCGCCCGAGGGGCGGGAGCGGCGCGAGCTGAAGTGGCCGTGGTCGAAGCCGGGCGCGAAGCCCGGGCCGGAATCGGAGGAGGGGCCGGGGCCGGGGTAGGGATCGGGCTCGACGGCAGCACCGAACGGGTGACGCACCGCGGCGCGACCCGATGAGTACGCTCATCAGATGAAGTGACCCGTCATCATCCCCGTGGAGGTGGTGACGTGTCACAAAGCCTGCTGCGCACGGTCTGCACGGGGGCCCTCGCCTCCGCGACGGCCTTCGCCGGGGTGCTCCCGGCAGCCGGGGCCACCCCGGTCGACCCCCCTCCGGTGGAGGCCCCGATCGCCTGGGCCGACCCCGCGGCGGAGCCGGTCGGCCCGGTCGATCCCGCATCCAGCGCCCCGGCCGACGCCCCGGGCACGGAACCGGAACCGGAACCGGGCACGGAACCGGGCACGGAATCCGACCCGAATGCGGAACCCGGAACGGGTGCGGAACCCGGCGCGGGCACACCGGCCGTCGAGGACGACGACGCCGCCGCCCTCCCGGCCCCCGGCACGAGCTCCGTCAGCGGACTGCTCGCACGGCTGCGGACCCTCTACCAGCAGGCCGAGGAGGCGACCGAGCGGTACAACGCCGCGGAGGAGGCGCTGAAGGTCCAGACGGCGGACACCCGGCAGGTCACCGCCCGCCTCACCGCCGCCCGGACCGCCCTCGCGGAAGGCCGTGCCGCAGCCGGTCGGATCGCCCGGGACCAGTACCGGGGGAAGACGGAACTCTCCGGGTACCTGCGGCTGCTCTTCGCCCCCGACCCCCAGTCCGCCCTGGACCAGGGGCACCTGATGGCCCGGGTGGCCCGGGAGCGGAGCGACGCGGTCTCCCGGCTCACGGCGGCCGAACGGCGGGCCGACGGCCTGGCGAGCACCTCCCGCAAGGCCCTCGACCGGCAACAGCAGCTCGCTGCCGCGCAGCGCGCCCGCCGTGACGACGTGCGGGCCAAGCTGGTCGAGGTGGAGAAGCTGCTCGCCGGACTCTCACCGGACCAACTGGCCCGGCTCACCGAGCTGGAGCGCGTCCAGACCGCCGGCGCACAGCGCGAACTGCTGGACTCGGGCGTCCTGGACGGCACCCGCACCCCGTCCGGGGCCGGCGCGGAGGCCCTGCGCTTCGCGGTGGACCAGATCGGGAAGCCGTACGCATGGGGGGCGGAGGGACCGGAGGCGTACGACTGCTCGGGGCTGACCCAACAGGCGTGGGCAGCGGCCGGCCGGGAGCTGCCGAGGACCAGCCAGGAGCAATGGGCGACCCTGCCCCGGGTGTCACTGGCCGAGCTCCGCCCCGGCGACCTGGTGGTCTACTTCCCGGGCGCGACCCATGTGGCGCTCTACCTGGGCGAGGGCCTGGTGGTGCAGGCCCCGCGCCCCGGCGGAAGGGTGAAGGTCTCGCCGCTCGCGGCGAACCCCCTGCTCGGGGCCGTACGACCCGATCCGGACGGGACCGCCCTGGACGACTACGCCCCGCCCGCCCTTCCGGCGGGCGCGGGGGACGGCGCGGACGAGGGCTTCGACGGGAGCTGAAGCCCGCTCCCCGCCCGCCCCTGCCCGCAAGCGGCCCCGGGCCCCGACCCCGCCCCACCGCCGACCGGACCCGACGGGTGCGGAACCCCGGGTCCGTCGGCACGGCTCACGAGAAGAGCGCGATGACGCCGACCACCCAGACCGCCAGGAAGGCGACCGCTCCGAGCAGACAGCCGATGCCGGCGAGGAAACCACCAACCGTCCAACCGTCCCCGTCCGGGATGCCCCCGTCACCGTCGCCCTCCTCGTAGGAGGCGGGATCGTCCCAGTCGACCGGCCGCCCCAGTTCCTCGGCCCGGGCGGTGCGCACCGCGGACAACTGGCGCTCGGCGAACGGCGTGGCGGCCGATGCCTCGGGGCCGCGCCATGCGAGGGCCCTCATCCGTCGAGCGGGAGTGGCGTACCGCTCCTCGAAGGCGGCGGTCTCGTCCGCGTTCCGGTCCTCTTCGAGGAACATCCAGCGCCCCGCCTCCGCCTCGTCGCCGTACAGCCGGTACACCCCGGCGAGCCGCCGCCGGAGGGACGGGTCGCACGGGAAGGAGGAAACGAGCCCGCGGAGGCGCTGACGCGCCATCGGCACGCGCCCGGCGGCCAGGTCGGCGTCGACTCGGGCAAGGGTCTGGGAGAGGGACATGCCTCCATGATCGAACGGGGCAACGCTCCGCATCGACCGGTTTTCGGCGCCGTCCCCACTCCTCTGCGTGCCTCCGCCTCCCGGCCGGTCCGCCCCGACGGCCGGGCCGTCGCGCGGACCGGCCGTCGATGGGGGGGCGTCAGGCTGCGGAGACCGAGGCCAGGTAGGCGGCGGTCTTCTCCGGCTCATAGAAGAAGTGTTCGAGGTCGGCCGGGTCGTTGAAGCCGTTGGCGAAGCGGTCGGCGACGGGCGGGAGCTGGCCGGCCGCGCCGAGGAGGTTCAGGACGTGCTCCGGCGGGGGCGCCAGCATCGTGTTGGTCCACTTGGTGACGTGCTGGACCGTCTGCCAGTAGCGGTCGAAGGTCGTCTGCATCCACTCCGCGTCGAAGGGCCGGTCACCGTGTTCGACGATGGCCGCGAGGTACGCGGCGGCGCATTTGGAGGCGGAGTTGGAGCCCTGCCCGGTGAGCGGGTCGTTGGCGACGACCACGTCGGCGACGCCGAGGACCAGTCCGCCGCCGGGGAGCCGGCCGATCGGGTTGCGGACGGTCGGGGCGTACCGCCCGGCGAGGGTGCCCCCCGCGTCGGTCAGCTCGACCTTGGTGGCCCGCGCGTACTCCCAGGGCGTGAACCTCTCCATCAGCTCCAGCGTCAGCGCCAGGTGCTCGGAGGGGTCCTTGACGCCGCGGAAGACGTCGAGCGGACCGCCGGGGACCCCCTCCCAGAAGAGGATGTCGGCGCGACCGCTGGTGGTGAGGGTCGGCATCACGAAGAGTTCGCCGACGCCCGGGACGATGTTGCAGCGGACCGCGTCGAAGTCGGGGTGCTCGGGACGCGGGCCGAGGCCGTGGACGTACGCGACGGCCAGCGCGCGCTGCGGCTGGTCGTACGGCGAGCGGGCGGCGTCGCGGCCGAACATGGAGACCAGTTCGCCCTTGCCGGCGGCGACGAGGACCAGGTCGTAGCTGCGGGAGAAGTAGTCCAGGTCGCCGACGGTCGCGCCGTGTACCACCAGCTGTCCGCCGCGCTGGGCGAAGGCGTCCAGCCAACCGGCCATCTTCACGCGCTGGTCGACGGACTGCGCGTAGCCGTCGAGCCGGCCGACCCAGTCGATCGGGCGGGTGGCGTCGGGGCCGGCGACGGAGACGCCGACGCCCTCGATCCGGGGCGCCTGGGGCTCCCAGAAGTTGAGGCCGAGGTCACGCTCGTGCTGGAGGGCGGTGTGGAACATGCACTGGGTGGACATGACCCGGCCGTTGCGGATCTCGTCCGCCGTCCGGTTCGACATCAGGGTGACCTCGTACCCCTGCGTCTGGAGTCCGAGGGCGAGCTGCAGGCCGGACTGGCCGGCGCCGACTATGAGTATCTTCCGCATGGGCGGGGCTCCTGGCGTGACGGGGCGGACTATTCGGGGGTGGCTTCGAGAGCGTGCGCGACCATCGCGAGCAGGCTCTCCACGACGCTGTACCGCTTGCGCGCATCCATGATCACCACGGGTACGTGCGCGGGTACGGTCAGGGCCTCCCGCACGTCGTCCGCCTCGAACAGCTCCGTGCCCTCGAAGTGGTTGACGGCCACGATGTACGGCAGTCCGCAGCTCTCGAAGTAGTCGAGTGCCGGGAAGCAGTCCGTGAGCCGTCGGGTGTCGGCGAGCACGATCGCCCCGATCGCACCGCGCACCAGGTCGTCCCACATGAACCAGAAGCGCTGCTGCCCCGGCGTGCCGAAGACGTACAGCACCAGGTCGCTGTCGAGGGTGATGCGGCCGAAGTCCATCGCCACCGTGGTGGTGAGCTTGTCCGGGGTGGCCGTGAGGTCGTCGGTTTCCTCGCTCGCCCGGGTCATCAGGGCTTCGGTCTGCAGCGGGGTGATCTCCGAGACCGCACGGACGAAGGTGGTCTTGCCGACCCCGAAGCCCCCCGCGACGACGATCTTCGTCGCGATCGGGGCCCGGGAGTGGTCGAGCTGCCAGTCCTGGGCGCCTTCTTCGGTGTCTATCTCCGCGGGATCGGGCTCCGCGGCACGACTCAGGGGATCCGCGGACCCCGGCTGGACGGGGATGCCGGCGGTCGCCGGCGCCTCGGTGGTGGCGGTTTCGGAGACGGCGGTGGCGTCAGAGACGACGGAGTCCACTCAGCACCCTTTCGAGGAGCGCGCGGTCGGGCTGTCCGGTGCCGTGACCGGTCCCGTACACGCGGATCTTTCCCTGGTCGGCCAGGTCGCTGAGGAGCACCCGGACGACCCCCAACGGCATCTTCAGAAGAGCCGAGATCTCCGCCACCGTCCGCATCCGGCGGCAGATCCCGACGATGGCCCGCATCTCCGGCATCAGGCCCCGGGCGGTCGGCCCGCCGTCCGTCAGGACCCTGCGCGCGGCGGGCGCTTCGAGCGCTGCCACGAAGGTCTCGACGAGCAGGACGTGGCCGAAGCGGGTGCGACCGCCGGTCAGCGAGTACGGACGCACGCGCGCGGGGCGCCGTCCGTCTCCGCGTACCGGCAGCTTGAAGGCGTGCGAGGCGGACGTCACCGGGGACTCTCCATCGATTTGCGCAACTCGCTGCGGACTTCGGGGGTGAGTACGTGGCCGGCGCGGCCCACGAAGAGGGCCATGTGGTAGGCCACCACGCTCATGTCGCAGTCGGGCTCGGCGTGCACGCCGAGCAGTGAGCCGTCGCTGATGGACATGACGAAGACGCTGCCCTCCTCCATCGCCACCATCGTCTGCTTGACCCCGCCGCCGTCCATCAGCCGGGCGGCACCGACGGTCAGGCTGCCGATGCCGGAGACGATGGTGGCCAGATCGGCGCTGGAGCCGCGCGGCCCGCGGGGGCGGTCGGTTGCGGCTGCGTCCGCCGCGGTCGGCTGGGCGGCCGACTCCGACGAGAGCAGCATCAGTCCGTCCGAGGAGACGACGGCCACCGAGCGGAGCCCCGGCACCTCCTCCACCAAATTCCCCAGCAGCCATTGCAGGTTGCGGGCTTCCGTGCTCAGTCCGAACGTTCCCGTCGCAGTCAACTGCGTGCCTCCTCGCCTGTGTCCCCCGTCATCTCCCCTGTACGTGCAGTCCTGGTGGCGTCTATTCGCGCCGTGTCCAGCTCCGCCTCCACGTCACGCCGTCCGGCCAGGGCCCCCCGGTGGAAGCCGCCGAGCCGGCGGCGCAGGGCCTCCGCATCCACGGCCCCCTGGCGGGGGGTGGTGCTGGGGCCCGCCTGGCGGACCACCTGAGGGGTGCGCTTGGGCAGGCCCTTCTCGGTGACCCGCTCCCACTGCCCGGGGCGCGGTCCGGGCACCGGCTCCCCGGCGGGCGGGGCTTCGGCGGCCGGCGCGGGGGCGGACGGCCCGGCGGTCGGGGCGGGTGCCGGCACGGGCGCCCCGGCGAGGGGCTCCTCCCCGTCGCCGGCCCGCTCGTGGACGTCCGGCTCCGACGGCGGAACGGGCAACCGCACCTGCAGGGTGGTCTCGGCGACGGACGGCCCCTGCGCGGGGGTCCCGGACGGTTCTTCGCGCCCGGGCGCGGAGGAATCCTCCGGCCCGTGCTCGTAGGGGTCGTCCGACCGGACCTCAAAGGGGGAGGCGTGCTCCTGCTCCGGAGTCCGTGCCCGGACCCGTTCCGCGTCGCCGTGCGCTTCGGCCTCCTGGAAGGCGCGTTCCGCGGCTTCGACGAGCGGATCGCGGGTCCGGGACGGCAGCGTGTTGGAGTTGGCCTCCGCGACCGAACCGGGCAGCTGGAGCACGCCCGCCGCACCGGCGCCTGCCACGGAATCCGTGGGGGCCGACGGCGGGGC
Source organism: Streptomyces sp. NPDC058872 (assembly GCF_042743065.1). Classification (NCBI taxonomy): domain Bacteria; kingdom Bacillati; phylum Actinomycetota; class Actinomycetes; order Kitasatosporales; family Streptomycetaceae; genus Streptomyces; species Streptomyces sp. NPDC058872. The sequence continues at coordinate 120,029 of NZ_JBHYMK010000004.1, read as the reverse complement.
GCTCGGCAGCAGGGGCAGCGGCAGGATCACGACGGCGGCCGTGCCGCCCGGCTTCTGCTCGCGCAGTTCGACGCGGACCCCGTGACGGGCGGCGAGGCGGGTGATGACCCGCATGCCGAGCCCCTCGCCCTCGAAGGCCTCCGCATCGGCCTCGGCGAGGCGGGCGTTGAGCTCGGCGAAGCGGGCGGCGGTCATGCCGATGCCCGCGTCCTGCACGGAGAGCATCACCTCGCCGCTCTCCAGGAGCCAGCCGGAGAGCTGGACCTCGGCGTCGGGCGGCGAGAAGGAGGTGGCGTTCTCCAGGAGCTCCGCGACCAAGTGGCTGAGGTCGTCCGCGGCGAAGCCCGCGATCTGGGTGTGCGGCGGCAGGGACTGGATGGTGACCCGCTCGTACCGCTCGATCTCGCTGACGGCGGCGCGGAGCACGTCGACGAGCGGGACCGGCCCGGCATGGCCGTGGACGTGCTCATGACCGGCAAGGACCAGGAGGTTCTCGCTGTGGCGCCGCATCACGGTCGCCATGTGGTCGAGCTTGAAGAGGGTCGCGAGTCGGTCCGGGTCCTGCTCGCGCTCCTCCAGCTTCTCGATGACCCCGAGCTGCCGTTCGACGAGCCCGAGGCTGCGCAGCGAGAGGTTGACGAACGTGTGGTGGACGGTGTTCCTGAGGCGTTCGAGGTCGGCGGTGAGGAGGGCGACCCGACCCTGGAGCTCGGCCCGCTGGGTGGCCAGTTCGGTGCCGACGGCCTCCTTGGCCGCGGCCAGGTCGGCGTGCTCGTCGGTGAGCCGCTCGGTGCGCGCGGCGAGTCCGGCGAGCTTGCCGTGCAGGGCGTTGAGGGACCGGACGATCTGGGCGAACTCGTCGTTGCGGCCGGTGAAGCGGACCGCTTCCTCGGTGTGCGGCTCGGGGGCGGCGGCCAGCCGGGCGGCGCCGAGGCGGAGGACCGCGAGCGGCCGGGTGAGGCTGCGGGCGACGTAGGTGGAGATGCCGACCGCGACCAGCAGACAGCCGCCGAGGAAGGCGAGGCGCAGTTCCAGGGCGGTGACGTCGTCGTCGCGGAGGTCTCCGAGGCGCGCGACCCGCTCGGCGGCGAGGGCGGACTCGACGCCGCGCATCTGCTCGATGCGCGCGGAGAGGGCGGCCTCCAGGGCGACCGGGTCCGTCCCGCGCTCGGCCTCGGTCAGCTGGGGCTGGTCGGTGAGGCTGGCGAGCGCGAGTTGCGCGGTCTTGACGTCGGGGCCGCTGACGTTGGCCGCGAGGGAGTCTCGGGCGGTGGTGCCGGCGGCCTGGTCGAAGTCGCCGAGGGCGGCGAGTTCGCGCACGCGTGCTTGCTGGGCGGCGGCCGTGAGGGCGTCACGGGCCCGCTCGGCCTCGGCGGCGCCCTCGGGCTCGTCGGCGACGTAGGTTCCGGTCTGGGGGTCGTAGCGGACGTCCCCGGTGGGTTCGGGCTGCGGCACGGAGAGCGCGGCGAGCAGGAGGCCACGGGTGGCGGAGGCCTGTTCGACGGCTCGGCCGAGGGCGGCGGGGGCCCGGGTGGTCCCGGCCGGAAGGACGTCGGCGGCACGGGCGGGGGTCTTGTCGGCGAGCTCGTCGGCGAGGGCCTGGAGCTTGGCGATGACGTGGGAGTACGCCCGGTGGGCCTCCAGGGCCGTGCCCTTGCCGGTGAGTGCGGCGCGGCGGATGGAGGGCACTCCGGAGAGGTCGCGGCGGAGCTCGGAGGGGGCAGCGGGCAGGATCTCGTCGATCTGGCGGTCGACGCGGGTGGACCGGGCGTCGGTGACCTGCCGCCGGTGCTCGTCGTCGTCGCTCTGCCGGTCGCGGCCGGCGGCGACGTAGGCCACGACCTCGTCCCGCTCGTCGGCGAGCGAGTGCGCGAGGGTGACGGCCTGTCGGTCGAGTTCGGCGAGGGTGATCAGGCGCTGGGACTCGATGAACTCGGTGGAGGCGGCGAGGATCGCGGGGGCTCCGGCGGCGAGGACGGTGACGCCGACGAGGGCGACGCCGACGACCAGTCGGTTGCGGACGCGCTGGGTCCGGCCGGTGGGGGCCAGCGGCTCACCGGGGGTCTGACTCTGCGTGCCGTTCTTGCTCCGAGGCCGCTTCTTCTGCACCGGTGCTCGCATTCTTGTTTCGTCCGCCCATGAAGCAGAGGTGACGACCGGTCACATGGAGCGCCCCCACCCCTGGTACGGCTTCCGACCATTCCAGCGCTTCCGGGAAGGGGACGGGCATCGGCCACTCCGCCACCCGAACGAGTGAACAACACTCAGTAGTTGGCTAACAACTTCCGGCGGTGCAGCCGGCGGGGGCGGACCGGGTGCCGGTTGGATCTTCCGGTCGGGCTTTGGCAGGATGCGCGCCCGCAGCTCCCCGGAGGGGTGTGTTCCGGCCTTCTCACCACCTCCACGGGGTTGGTACAGGCCTTTTCTGGTCATTTGCAGGTCCCGTGAAGGGACTCCCCGGGGAAACCGCGGGGGGCGGGCACACTGGACGGCATGCGCAGCGAACTCGCCTCCCTGCCCGGCAGCCCCGAACGCCCCAACGAGGACTGGGTGGCCGCAGCTCTACCAGCTTCGGGAGTCGGGGGAACCGTCGTTCTGCTCGACGGCGTCACACCCCCCGCGGGTGATGACGGTTGTGTGCACACGGTCCCCTGGTTCACCGCACGCCTGGGCGGGGCTTTGACCGAACTGTCCGGTTCCCGGCGGGACGTGCCCCTGTCCGAGATCCTCTCGCTGGCAATCCGGCGCACCGCGAACACCCACCGTGACACCTGTGACCTTTCTCACGTGCGGACGCCGCAGGCGACCGTCGTGATCGCCCGCTGGGACGAGGTCGCGGTCGAGCACCTCGTCCTCTCCGACTCCACCCTGCTCCTGGAGGCGCCGGACGGTTCGGTGCGGGCCGTGCTCGACGACCGGCTGGACCGGGTGCCGCGCGAGGTCCTGCGCTCCCTGGAGGCGACGGACCGGCTGCGCAACCGGGAGGGCGGCTTCTTCACCGCGGCCGCGGATCCCGCGGTCGCCGAGCGGGCGGTGGTCGGCAGCACGCCGCGCGCGCAGGTGCGGGCGCTGGCGGCGCTCACGGACGGGGCGAGCCGCTGGGTGGAGTTGTTCGGCGAGGGCGACTGGACGGACTGCTTCGGCGTGCTGCGCAAGGAGGGGGCGGCCGGCCTGCTCCGTCGGGTGCGCGCCCTGGAGGAGGCGGACCCGCGGGCGGGCGGGGCGCACCGCTGGAAGCTCCACGACGACGCGAGCGCGGTCTACGCGGAGCTGCAGGAGCCCTGAGGGAAGGCCTCCCCCGGGCCCTCCGCGCCCGTCGCCCCGCCCCGGCGGGGCCGGTGGCCGAGGCCTGGGGGCGGGGCAGGGGCTGGGGGGACGGAGCGTGGGGGCGGGACCCGGACCCGACCGCGCGGTCATCCTCCTCCCCGCCCCCGTACGGGAACGCTCGCGCGTCCCGCCGCCTTCAGCCCTCCGAGCGGACGTTGAAGTGGTTCAGGAGGCGGGCGAGTTCGGCCACCTCGGCGCGGTCCCAGTCGGCGAGCTTGCGGACGTAGCGCTCGCGCCGGGCGTCCCGGACGCTGCGGAAGCGGCTCCGCCCCTCCTCGGTGAGGCGGACGAGCGAGGCGCGGCCGTCGGCGGGGTCCGGGTCCCGGGCGACCAGCCCGAGCTCTTCCAGGGCCCGGAGCTGGCGGCTCATGGTGGCCTTGCCGACGCCGAAGTAACCGGCGAGCTCGGTGGCCCGCTGGGGGCCGGCGTCGTCCAGGCGCACGAAGAGGCCGTAGGCGGCGGGCTCCAGCTCGGGGTGGACCTCGCGGGCCATCTCCCCGGACTGGGCGCGGGCACGGCGCAGGAAGACCGCGAGTTCCCGTTCGAGGGCGAGGAACTCCTGGTCCACACCGCCCCCGACGGCGGCCCGACCTTCTTTTTCCGTACCGCTTCCGTGCACGTCAGCACCTCTCGCGCGCTTTCCGGTCGCTGAAAGTTTCTTCCGGCGGCACCCGTCGCCGCAGCTCCCCCAGTATTTCGCAGGCATAGACCAACGGCGGCAACCAGGCCCCCTTCCACCGGGCGGGTCTACGTGCGTAGCGTCTCCCCCGGAAGTCTGAATGTCATGTCCATTGCAGGTTTGTCATCCCCGCTCCCCCACGAGCCCTTCGGAGGCACGCAATGCGTGTGCGCAGATCCAGAACAGCCCTCGTCGGCGCGGCCCTCGCGGTCGCGCCGCTGCTCGCCCTCGGCCCCTCCGGCACCGCCGCCGCCCAGGACCCGGGCGCCCGACAACTGCCGCCGCGCGGCTCCGCCCACATGGGCATGGGCGTGATCGCGCACGACGGCAAGGGAGCGAAGCCCGGCGGGAACCCCTCCCTCCTGGCCGTCCAGACGGAGGGCGTCGACGTCTCCGGCCACCAGGGCAACGTGGCCTGGTCGACGCTGTGGAACAGCGGCGTGAAGTGGGCCTACGTCAAGGCGACGGAAGGCACGTACTACAAGAACACCTACTTCGCGCAGCAGTACAACGGCTCGTACAACGTGGGCATGATCCGCGGCTCGTACCACTTCGCGACCCCGGACACCGCCTCCGGCGCGGCCCAGGCCGACTACTTCGTGAACAACGGCGGCGGCTGGTCCAAGGACGGCAAGACCCTGCCGGGCGTGCTCGACGTCGAATGGAACCCGTACGGCGCCACCTGCTACGGCAAGTCGACGTCCGGGATGGTGGCCTGGATCCAGGACTTCGTGAACCGCTACCGGTACCGGACCGGACGCGACCCGGTGATCTACACGGCCACCAGCTGGTGGAAGCAGTGCACCGGCAACTACGGGGGCTTCGCCTCCACCAACCCGCTGTGGATCGCGCGGTACGCCTCCCAGGTCGGCGAACTCCCCGCCGGCTGGGCGTACTACACGATGTGGCAGTACACCTCTTCCGGCCCGACGGTGGGCGACCACGACAAGTTCAACGGGGACCTCTCACGGGTCCGGGCGCTCGCGAACGGCTGACGCCCACCCCCGCACACCGCCGTCCCCCGCCCCGGCACGGCACCGTTCCCCCGCCCCCGCGCACCACCACCGAGCACCGACGCTCCCGCCCCGCCCCTCGACGACCTCCCGGACCTGCGGCACCCGGGAGGTCGTTCCGGCTTTTTCCACCCCAGCTCTTGCCGATTGGTATGGACCAATGCGAGGCTCTACGCCGGCCGCTCGGTATTCAACTTCCAGGCGTCCCGCGCGCGTTGCTCGTTCCGTACTCCCCCACGCACGAGAGAGAGCCCCCGCATGCCCTCCTACCGTCGCACCGCCGCCGTCGCCGCCTCCACCCTCTCGGCCGCCGCGCTGGTCGGTCTCACCCCCACCGCCGCCGGCGCCCACGGGGCCGTCTTCAACCCCGTGAGCCGCGTGGCCGCCTGCTACGCCGAAGGCCCCGAGACGCCCAAGTCGCAGGTGTGCAAGGACCTCGTCGCCGATTCCGGCACCCAGCCGCTCTACGACTGGAACGAGGTCAACATCGCCAACGCCGCCGGGCAGCACCAGGCCCTCATCCCGGACGGCAAGCTCTGCTCGGCCAACCGCGAGAAGTACCGCGCGCTGGACTGGGCACGCACCGACTGGCCCTCGACGCCCGTCGCGGCCGGCTCCTTCGACTTCAAGGTCCGGGTGACGGCTCCGCACTCCGGCACCATGACCGTCTACATCACCAAGGCCGGCTTCGACCCGACCCAGCCGCTGAAGTGGTCGGACCTGGACCCGACCCCCGTCGCCGTCTACGACACCACCCGCACCGCGACCGACGGCTATTACGGCTTCACGGGCACCCTGCCGGCCCGCACCGGCCGCCACATCGTCTACAAGGTGTGGCAGCGCAACGACAGCCCCGAGGCCTTCTACAGCTGCTCGGACGTCACCTTCGGCGCACCGGCGGCCGCGAGCAGGGTCGAGACCGCCGAGGCGCCGACCGAGGCCGAGATCGCGGCGGGCTCCACGCTCTCCACCGTCAGCCACGCGGGCCACGGCGGCGACGAGCAGCCCCCGGCCCTCTCCGCCGAGACCACCGGGGCCGCCTCCTCGCCGCTCCCCCTGGCGCTCACGGGAGCGGGCGCCCTCGCCGTCTTCGCTGCGGGCAGCCTGCTGCTGGGCCGCCGCCGCAACTCCTCCGCCTCCTAGGACACCTCCCGGGCCCCTACCCGGGGCCCTTCCTAGGAGCCGGAGGCGCCGAGCGGGAAGAGGGCGGAGAGGCGGGGCGTCACCCACCCCTCCGGCCGATGCCCCCGGGGCTCCCCGCCCTCTTCCCACTCCCCCGCCGCCACCGCGGCGTCCTCCGCCTCCTCGACGGCGTCGAGGAACTCCTCCCCGTCGTCGTCCTCCTGACCGGTCAGCTCGTCGTACGCGTCCTGGGCCACGTAGTCGAGCTCCTCCCACTCGGGCCACTCGTCGTCGCGCCACTCGTCCGGGTGCCGTCCCGCCAGGGCCCTCACCCCCGGCACGTCGGCCAGTGCGTCCGGATCCGCGAGGACCGCCTCGTACACCGCACGCCCCTGGCCCACCAGCCAGACCGTGAAGTAGTGGAAACCGTCGTCGGTGCAGGAACCGCCCTCGATCCGGTTCGCCGCCGTCCAGACCGCGGTCGTGTCGGCGACCCCGCACGCCCTCTCCAGCCGCACCTGGAACGCCACGCTCTCGGCCGCCGGACGGCGCATCAGTTCCGCCCGCAGCCAATCCAGTCGCTCGTCCCGGTCACCGGGCCGGCGGCTCAACTCGTCGATGAGGGCCCAGAAGGCGTCGTCGTTCATGTGTACGAGGATGCCAGTCGGGACTGACAGGCCGTACGCCGGAGCGGGGCGCCCGTCGAGGACGCCCCGCTCCGGCGCGGGAAGGGCAACGGCCGTTTCTCAGGCCGCCACTCCGACCGGCAGTTCCGCCGGGGAGAGGGCGATCTCCAGAACCTGACGGACGTCCGTCACCGGATGCACCTCCAGCTTCTCCAGCACCTCCGCCGGGACGTCGTCCAGGTCCGCCTCGTTCCGCTTGGGGATGACGACCGTGGTGATGCCCGCCCGGTGCGCGGCCAACAGCTTCTGCTTCACCCCGCCGATCGGCAGCACCCGGCCGGTGAGGGAGACCTCGCCGGTCATGGCCACGTCCGTGCGGACGAGGCGACCGCTCAGCAAGGAGGCGAGGGCCGTCGTCATCGTGATGCCCGCGCTCGGTCCGTCCTTCGGAACCGCGCCCGCCGGGAAGTGGATGTGCACGCCCCGGTCCTTGAGGCCGGTGACGGGCAGCTCCAGCTCCGCTCCGTGCGAGCGGAGGAAGGAGAGCGCGATCTGCGCCGACTCCTTCATCACGTCGCCCAGTTGGCCGGTGAGGGTCAGTCCCGCGGCGCCCGTCTCCGGATCGGCGAGGGAGGCCTCGACGAAGAGGACGTCACCACCCGCGCCGGTCACCGCGAGTCCGGTGGCGACGCCGGGCACGGCCGTCCGGCGCTCGGCCGGGTCCTGGGCCGACTCGGGCACGTGGTGCGGCCGCCCGATGAGGTCCCGGAGGTCTTCGGGGCCGACCGTGAACGGAAGCTCGCGGTCGCCCAGTTCGTGCTGGGCGGCGATCTTCCGCAGCAGCCGCGCGACGGCCCGCTCCAGGGTGCGGACGCCGGCCTCGCGGGTGTACTCGCCGGCCAGCTTGCGCAGCGACGCCTCCTCCAGGACCACCTCGTCGGGTTCCAGACCGGCCCGCTCCAGCTGGCGCGGAAGCAGGTGGTCACGGGCGATGACGACCTTCTCGTCCTCGGTGTAGCCGTCGAGGCGCACCAACTCCATGCGGTCGAGCAGGGCCTCGGGAATGGCTTCGAGCACATTGGCGGTCGCGAGGAACACCACGTCGCTCAGATCGAGCTCGACCTCCAGGTAGTGGTCGCGGAAGGTGTGGTTCTGCGCGGGGTCGAGGACTTCGAGGAGGGCCGCCGCCGGATCGCCCCGGAAGTCGGAGCCGACCTTGTCGATCTCGTCGAGCAGGACCACCGGGTTCATCGAACCGGCTTCCTTGACCGCCCGGACGATCCGACCGGGCAGGGCGCCGACGTAGGTCCTGCGGTGGCCGCGGATCTCCGCCTCGTCCCGGACGCCGCCGAGGGCGACCCGCACGAACTTCCGCCCCATCGCGTGCGCGACGGACTCGCCCAGCGAGGTCTTGCCGACGCCGGGCGGGCCGACGAGGGCGAGGACGGCGCCGCCTCGACGCCCGCCGACCACGCCGAGACCGCGCTCGGCGCGCCGCTTGCGCACCGCCAGGTACTCGGTGATCCGCTCCTTCACGTCGTCGAGCCCGGCGTGCTCGGCGTCCAGGACCGCCTTGGCGCCCTGGATGTCGTACTGGTCCTCGGTCCGCTCGTTCCAGGGCAGTTCGAGGACGGTGTCCAGCCAGGTGCGGATCCAGGAGCCCTCCGGGGACTGGTCGCTGGACCGCTCCAGCTTGTCCAACTCCTTGAGCGCCGCCTCCCGCACCTTCTCGGGCAGGTCGGCGGCCTCCACGCGGGCGCGGTAGTCGTCGGACTCCTCGCCCTCCTTCTCGCCGTTGAGGTCGCGCAGCTCCTTGCGGACGGCTTCGAGCTGGCGACGGAGCAGGAACTCGCGCTGCTGCTTGTCGACGCCCTCCTGGACGTCCTTGGCGATGGTCTCGGCGACGTCCTGCTCGGCGAGGTGCTCGCGGAGCTGGGCGGTGGCCAGCTTGAGGCGGGCGACCGGGTCGGCGGTCTCCAGGAGCTCGACCTTCTGCGCGACCGTGAGGAAGGGCGAGTACCCGGAGTTGTCGGCGAGGGCGCCGACGCCGTCGATCTGCTGGACGCGGTCGACGACCTGCCAGGCACCGCGCTTCTTGAGCCAGCTGGTGGCCAGCGCCTTGTACTCCTTGACCAGCTCGGCCACCGAGCCGGGCAGCGGCTCGGGAAGGGTCTCCGCGACGGTGCTGCCCTCGACCCACAGGGCGGCGCCGGGGCCGGTCGTACCAGCGCCGATGCGGACGCGGCCGAGGCCCCGGATCAGCGCGCCGGGATCGCCGTCGGACAACCGTCCGACCTGCTCGACGGTGCCCAGGACGCCGGTGCTGGCATAGGTCCCGTCGACCCGCGGCACGAGCAGCACGCGGGGCTTGCCCGCCCCGGTGCGGGCTGCGGCCTGGGCGGCCTCGACGGCGGCCCGCACCTCGTTGTCGGACAGGTCGAGCGGCACCACCATTCCGGGCAGCACGACCTCGTCGTCGAGCGGCAGCACGGGCAGGGTGAGCGGCACGGACGCCACGGACTCAGAAGCCATGATTTCCCCTTCGGCAGTCAAGTTGAGCTGTACGGACTCAATGCTTGTGAGCCCTGGAATGTTCCCGGGCATTTGTTCGCTCTGAGCGATCACCGCTTCTGTCCGATCCGGCCGGACCCCGCGCCCTCCCCTTTCGCCGTGCGTCGGGTACTGCGCATTCCGGTTGGTTCCTGCGGGCGACTGCGGTTCCGCACGCGGGTGCTGAGCGGAGGGGCGCCGTGTCAAGCTCCTCCCCATGCGGATATCCCGACCCAGCCACGTCGCTGCGTGCCTCTCCCTGGGCGCCGCCCTGACCCTGACCGCCTGCGGCCAGCAGCACACCGGGGCGACGACGGCCGACTCCGCCCCGAACGGCGGCGGCCCTCCCTCCCCCTCGTCCACCCGTTCCCACACCGACCCCGCACGGGGCAACGTGGAGCCCGACTCGCACGACGGAGCCCCGCACTACCGGGAGAACAACGGCTTCAAGATCCCCCAGGAGATGTCCCCCGCCGCCGAAGAGGCCGCCCGCGCAGAGGCCGCCCGCATCGAGCCCGTCCTCAAGCGGCTCTGGGAAGCCAAGGGCTGGGATGCCGAGCGGGTGCGTGCGGAGCTGCTCAAGCTCGGCTACCGCGATGGGGGACCGGACGACGAAGAAGGGCGCGGAACCCTCTTCGTGCGGGCCCACGACCCCCACGGCAACCCAGGTGCCAGCGTCGCCCTCGCCATCGGTCGGGACGCCTGTGTCACCGCGTTCGTGCAGTCGACCAACTACCAGGTCAAGGTCAACGGCCGGTACCTGGAGACCGGCTGCTTCGAACCGCGCGGCGGCCACTGAGCACCAGGGCCGCCTGGCTCGCCCCGGCCCGCGGGCGGACACCGGTCCGGGCCCGGCGGACGGCCGCGGCCCGACCTGACGGGAACCCGCCCGTCCGGCTGCGCGCGGGCCCCCCGGCCGGGCATGCTCGATGCATGGTGCGAGGCGTGTGGAAGCGCAGGACGTGGACGTGGTGCGGGACCCTGCTGGTCGTGGGAGCGCTGACCGGTGCGAGCGGCTGCGGCCCGGAGGGCCCTCCCCCACCGGGCGGGGCTCCGTCGAGCGCGAGCACGCCGGCCGTGCCGGGCCCGACGACGGACCCCGGCACCCCGGCGGCGGACCCCCAGCCGGGCGAGGTCCTCGTCGAGGTGGTCGTCAACGGCGGCCTGGCGGGCGTCCGCAACCAACTGGTCGTCCACTACGACGGCAGCTGGAGCAGCCGCTCCGGCACCAAGCCGCCCCGGACGGGCAGGCAGACCCCCGCCGAGGTCGCCGAACTGCGGGCGGCACTGGAGGACCCCGCGTTCGCCCTGGTACCGGACCGGCCGACGGGCAGCCCGATCCCGGACGGCTTCCAGTACTACGTGACGTACCGGCACCGCCTGGTCGTCGCGGGCGACGGCGAACGCCCGCCCGCCCTCCAGCGCGTCTTCGCCGCCCTCCCCGGGGGCGGTCCGCCGACGAGCCCCTGAGCGCGCGCCGGCCCGCTCCGTGAACCGGTCCGGCACCGACCGGCGATAGAGGGGGCGTGAAACCGTTGCGCCCCGCAGGGGGAGGCCCCCGCGGGGGCGACGAGGAGGACGACGCGACGCTGCTGCGCGCGGTCGCCCGGGGGGACACCAGCGCGCTGGCCGTGCTCTACGACCGGCACGCCGGCTGGCTGCACGCCCGGTTGGCCCGGCGCTGCCCCGACGAGGAGACCGTGCGGGAGGTCCTCCAGGACACCTTCCTCACGGTCTGGCGCTCGGCGGGCGGCCACCGGGGCCGGGGCGAGGCGGGGGGTTGGCTCTGGGTGATCGCCGCCCGTCGCCTGGTGGACGCCCAGCGCGCCGGCGCCCGTGCGGCCCGGGCCGCACGACCCGCAGGGCCGCCCTCCTCCGCGCCGTCCGCCGAGGAGCGGGTGCTCGCGGGCCTGGAGTACGGAGAGGTGGGCGCCGCCCTCGACCGGATCTCTCCCGAACTGGCCGAGGTGTTGCGGGCGACCGTCGTCGACGGGCTCACCACCCGCGAGACCGCCCGGCTGCTCGGCATACCCGAGGGCACCGTCAAGACCCGGGCCCTGCGTGCCCGCCGCGAACTCCGCGCCGCCCTCGGCCCCCACCCCCTCGGAGGCACCGCATGACGGCCCCCTGGCACGTCTCCGACTCCCTGGCCCACCGGTACGCCGCGGGCTCCGCCCCCGAGACCGACGCCTGGTCCCTGGAGAAGCACGTCGAGTCCTGCCGCTCCTGCGCCTCCCGCGTCTCGGAAGCGGTCCGTGCGGGTACGGCGGGGGCGGCCCTGGCCTCGGTGCGAACGGAACTCCTGACGCTCCTCGGTTCCCCCCCGCCCCTGCCGGGTGCGGAAGCGGCCGCGCCGGGGCGGCACGGGGCGTCCGGCAGCAGGGCGGGACGGCGGGGCGCCGCCGCCAGCGAGCCGCTCGGGCGGTGGGCACGGCTCTGCTGGGCCGCCGGGCCCGCGCTCCGCGGGGCGTGGGTCGTGGCCGTGGCCCTCGTCCTCGGCGGTGCGTTCGCGCTGGCCTACGGCGCCGGGTTCCGGGGCGCCCGGAACTGGCTGCTGGCCGTCTCGCCGCTCCTTCCGCTCGCCGGGGTGGCCGTGTCGTACGGCCGGCGCGCCGATCCGCTGTACGAGATCACCGCCGCCACCCCGTCGGGCGGGCTGCGACTGCTCCTGGTCCGCACGGCCGCCGTGCTCTCCGTGTGCCTGCCGCTGCTGACGGCCGGCGGGGCCCTGCTGCCACCGATCGCCGGGTTCCCCGGAGCGGCTGCCTGGCTGCTGCCCGGCCTGGCACTGACCCTGGCCGCCCTCGTGCTCGGCTCGTTCGTCGGGTGCCGGACCGCGGCGACGACGCTCGGCGGCGGATGGGCGCTCGCCGTCGTAGGCCCCCTGTTCGGGTCCCCGGGGGCGGGTGCCACCGGGGTCGCCCGATACGTCGCCGGTCCCGCCGTGCAGGGGACGTGGGCTGTTGCCGCCCTCGTCTGCGCGGCCCTCCTCGCGCTGCGGCGCCGTTCCTTCGACCACCTGGAGACGAACTCGTGATCCCGCTGGCCTCCGTGGCGGTGGCCGGACTGACCGTCCGGCACCGCCGCACCGTCGCCCTCGACGCGCTCGACCTCTCCCTCGACCCGGGAGTGCACGGTCTGCTCGGGCCGAACGGGGCCGGGAAGACGTCCCTCATCCGGGTCCTGGCGACCGTCGCCGCACCGGCCTCCGGACGGGTGGAGCTGCTCGGCGCGGACGTTTCGCACCGCGCCGAGCGCACCGGGATCCGCCGCCGACTCGGCTATCTCCCGCAGGAGTTCGGCTACTACCCGGCCTTCACCGTGCGGGAGTTCGTCGGATACGTCGCCTGGCTCAAGGAGATGCCGGCCGAGCGGACCCCGGCGGCCGTGGAGCGGGCCGTGCGTCGGGTCGGGCTCGGCGACCGGATCGACGCGCGCATGAAGACGCTGTCGGGCGGGATGGTGCGGCGCGCCGGAATCGCGCAGGCCATCGTCAACGATCCGGAACTGCTCCTGCTCGACGAACCCACCGCAGGACTCGACCCGGAGCAGCGGGTCGACTTCCGCGCGCTGCTCCGGGAACTCGGCACGACGGCAACGGTGGTGGTCTCGACGCACCTCGTCGAGGACGTGGCGACCGCCTGCACCGGCGTCGCACTCCTGGAGGAGGGGCGGCTCGCCTTCCAGGGCACCACGGCGGAACTCGTCGCGCTCGGCGGCGAACCGGCTGCCGCCGACGGCTCCGGGACGAGCACCGTGGAGCGCGGCTACACGGCCGCCCTGCGCGCCCACCGGAACCCGGCCGTCCGGGGGCAGGAGGTGCCGCGGTGACCCTGGCCCCCACCCGGGCCGGGCCGTTGCCCCCGCCCTTCCTGGCGCCCCGCGCACGGGCCGCCGCCCACCGCGAGCGCACCCGCGCCGCGGCCGCCTCCCGCTCGCGCTCCCGCCCCCGTACGAAGGAATGGCGCCGATGACCGGTACCCTCTCGCCCTCCCGCGCAAAGGCTCCCCCGCGCCCGCGGACCGTCCCTCCGTTGCGGGCCGAGCTGCGTCGGGGGTCCGGCCCCTGGATCGGAGCCGTGGTGGCGCTCACCGTTCTGTTGGCGATGTACGACACGGCCCCGTCGTGGCAGACCCGTTGGACGGATGCGACGGGCCTGCTGCACGCAGCCGGCGGACTGCTCGGCGGTCCCCTCGCCCTCGCGGCGGGGTGTTGGCAGGGCGGTCGGGACGGGCGGCGGGGCACGGCGGAACTGTGGGGGTCCGTCCCCCGTTCCCCGCTGCGCCGCCTGTTCCTCGCGGTCGCTCCGTCCGCGCTGTGGCCCGCCGCCGGGCTGCTGTTCGCGGACCTCGTGTGCCTGTGGGCCACCCGGCCGTACGTCTCCGGGGGCCGCCCCCTCCTCGAACTCCTCGCCGCGGACGTGGTCGCCGTCGGTGCCCTCGGCGCGCTCGGGCACGTCGCCGGGCGGGTCCTTCCCCGGCGGGTGGCGGCCCCGCTCCTGGGGGTCGTCGGATACGTGGGGCTCGGCCTCGGGACGTACACCGAATCGGGGGCCCGCTGGCTGAGCCCGGCCGCCGAGTACACGAACCCCTGGGCCTGGCCGGTGTGGTGGTTCGGGCCGGTGTCAATGGCCTGGACGGCGGGACTCGCCCTCACCGCCCTCCTCCTGCACGGGGCGGAGACCGCGGGCCTCCGGGCGCGCGCGCTGGTCCCGCTGGCCCTCGCGGTCACCTCCGCGGTGCTGCTGCTGCGCCTGCCGTCCGACGAAGGGCCCTGGCGGCCCGCCCCGTCGCTGAGCCGCGCCGTCTGCGACGACGGCGTTCCACGGGTGTGCGTGACGGCCCTCGACCGGAAGCTGCTTCCGGCCCTGTCGGAGGCCCTCCATCCGGTGAACGCGCGGCTGCGGGACCTGCCCGGTGCCCCGACCCGCTGGGCGATCGGGCCCCTGGACCCCCGCCCCGGCGACGTGGAACTCCTCGAACCCGCGCAGTACGTGGTGCACGGGCGCGTGGCGGACCCCGCTGCGTACCGCGCCTCCGCCGTGATGCAACTGTTCTCCGACACGTGCCGGCCCGACGACCTCGGCGATGCCGACGCCGAGCGGGCGAGGGCGGTCAACTCCGCCGTGGTCGAGTGGCTGGCCCCCGCCCCGAACGGCTTCGAACCCCACGCGGACAGCCGGCGCCCTCTCGCACGGCTGCGCGCCAAGTCGCCCACTGCCCAACGCGACTACCTGGCCCGGTACCTGACGGCGAACCGGTGCCTCCCGGGCGGGGTGCCGATCCCGTGAGACGTTCACCGTTGGCCCTCTACGCCCGTTCCCGCGGACTGCCCGGGAGCCTCGCCGCCTTCGTGGTCGCGGCAGGGGCCGTCTGGTCGACCCGGTGGCTGGTGCCGCTTCCGGAGGCCGACCCCACCGCGCGGCTCCTGGCCGTCGTCCTCGCCCCCCTGTTCGTGGCCGGCACGATCGGCACCGGACTGCACGCGCCGAGCGAGGAACTGGACCGCACGGCGGTCCGGGCCTGGTGGCCCCGCAGGCTGGCCCACCTGTTGGTCGTGACCGCCCTCGGGGCGGCCCTGCTCGCCCTCGCGGTGCCGGGCGCAGCGGAGGCGTGCGGCGCGCCCGCAGCCGTGCGCAACACCCTGGGCCTGGTGGGCACGGCAGCAGCAGCCGCCGCCGTGCTGGGTGCCCGGCTGAGTTGGCTGCCGCCGCTGCTGTACGTGGGAGCGGTCTCCTTGGCGTTCCGGGCCGGGCCGCCCGCTGTGGCGAACTGGTGGGGATGGCTGGTGCAACCGGGCACGGCGGGCGGGGCGTGGACGGCGGCGGCGGTCGCGTTCGCGGCCGGCACCACGCTGTACGCCCGGCGAGGCGCCCGGTGGGGAAGGGGGACGTGAGCCGGGCCTCCGTCCGTCACCGCGCAGCCCGCCTCCCCCGGCCCTCGACGACGCGGTCCGTCTCCGTACGGCCCGCGACCGCACGCCGACCGGGCGTCCCGCCCCGGTCATCTCCCGCCCACCGCCCGACCGCCACCACGGCCGTCCCGCTCGATACGGGTTTGTCCCGGCCGCCGCCGCCCCGCGAGGATGGCCGGGCCCCATCGAGCCGACGAGAACGGAGTGACCGATGACCAGCCCCGTGACCCTCGACCGCCGTGAAGGACCCCACGGTGAAGTCGTCCTGCGCCGCCGTGCCGAGCACTACGAGATCATCGCCAACGGCACCTTCCTGATGGACACCTCCGACGGGCGTTCCGAACGGCTGCTGGTCGACGCGGCCATGGCGGCCCTCCCCGAGCCCTCCCGGTCCGGTGCGTCCGTCCTCATCGGCGGTCTCGGCGTCGGCTTCTCGCTCGCCCACGCCGCCGCCGATTCCCGTTGGCGCCGCATCGCGGTCGCCGAGCGGGAGGAGGCGATCATCGACTGGCACCGGCAGGGGCCGCTGGCCTCGATCTCGGGGGCCGCGCTCGCCGATCCGCGGACGGTGGTCCTCCACACCGACCTGGTGGACTACCTCCGCACCACCACGGACACCTATGACGCCCTCTGTCTGGACATCGACAACGGACCCGACTGGACGGTCACGGAGGACAACGGGTCCTTGTACGCGCCCGAGGGGCTGGCGGTCTGTGCGGCCCGGCTGAACCCCGGCGGAATCCTCGCGGTGTGGTCCGCACGACCCTCCGCCGATTTCGAAGAGTCATTGCGGAATGCCGGATTCAGCGGGGTACGGACGGAAGAGATCCCGGTTGCCCGGGGCGTCCCCGACGTGGTCCACCTCGCCGTCCACCCGGGGTAACTACCGGATAGCCGCGACGCCGTCGGTACCTCTAGGCTGCTGCACCGACACCGGCGACGCGAGGCGGGGCAATGGAGCAGACACACACCACCCACCACGGCGCGGCAGCCACTCCCGGAGCTCAGCGGCGCGTTCTGGTGGTCGAGGACGACACCACGATCGCAGAGGCGATCTCCGCCCGGCTGCGCGCCGAGGGCTTCCTGGTCCAGGCCGCGACCGACGGCCCCGCAGCCGTCGACGCCGCCGAGGCCTGGCAGCCCGACCTCATGGTCCTGGACGTGATGCTGCCCGGGTTCGACGGCCTGGAGGTGTGCCGCAGGGTCCAGTCCCAGCGCCCCGTCCCGGTCCTCATGCTGACCGCCCGTGACGACGAGACCGACATGCTGGTCGGCCTCGGCGTCGGCGCGGACGACTACATGACCAAGCCGTTCTCGATGCGCGAGCTGGCCGCCCGGGTGCACGTGCTGCTCCGCCGGGTCGAGCGGGCCGCACTCGCGGCGGTCACCCCGCGCAGCGGGATCCTGCGCCTCGGCGACCTGGAGATCGACCACGCACAGCGCCGGGTGCGGGTGCGCGCGGAGGACGTGCACCTGACCCCGACCGAGTTCGACCTGCTGGTCTGTCTGGCGAACACCCCCCGGGCGGTCCTCTCCCGCGAGCAGCTGCTCGCGGAGGTGTGGGACTGGGCGGACGCGTCCGGCACCCGGACCGTGGACAGCCACATCAAGGCGCTGCGCCGGAAGATCGGGGCCGAGCGGATCCGTACGGTCCACGGCGTCGGCTACGCACTGGAGACCCCGGCGCCGTGAGCCGGCTCGGACCGGACGGGCCGGGGAGGTCCCGGGGCGCGGGGCGGCCGGACGGGGGACGTCGCCCCCGCCGGATCGCGATCTCCATCAAGACCAAGCTGGGCGCCCTGGTCGTCGGGGCGGTCCTGCTGACCTCCTGCCTGGCCCTGGTGGCGATCCGCACCTCCACGGAGTTCCGCTACATCACGATCTTCGCGATGATCGCGACCCTGCTGATCACCCAGTTCGTGGCGCAGTCCCTGACGGCACCGCTGGACGAGATGAACGCGGTGGCGGGTTCGATCTCGCGCGGGGACTTCAACCGTCGGGTCCGGGGCGCGGACCGGCGGGACGAGCTGGGTGACCTCGCCTCGACGATCAACCGCATGGCGGACGACCTGGAGGCCGTGGACCGGCACCGCAAGGAACTGGTGGCGAACGTCTCGCACGAACTGCGCACGCCGATCGCGGCGCTCCGAGCGGTCCTGGAGAACGTGGTGGACGGCGTGTCGGAGGCCGACCCCGAGACCATGCGGTCGGCGCTGAAGCAGACGGAGCGGCTCGGCCGGCTGGTGGAGACGCTGCTCGACCTGTCACGCCTTGACAACGGTGTCGTCGCCTTGCGGGTGGGTCGTTTCGAGGTCTGGCCGTACCTCTCGGGAGTTCTGCGGGAAGCGAACCTGGCCGCGTCCCGGCGCGGCCCCTCGGCGGCCACGGGGTCACAGCGCAGTGCGGGCGTGCACCTGCACCTGGACGTGTCGCCGCCGGAGCTGGTGGCGCACGCGGACACGGAGCGGCTGCACCAGGTGATGACCAACCTGATCGACAACGCCGTGCGGCACTCCCCGCCGCACGGCCGCGTGACGGTCAGGGCCCGGCGCGGCCCGTACCCCGACTCGCTGGTGCTGGAGGTCGAGGACGAGGGCCCCGGCATTCCGGAGTCGGAGCGGCACAAGGTCTTCGAGCGGTTCAACCGGGGCTCGACGCCCGACGGACAGGGTCCGGGGAGCGACGGCGGCACCGGTCTGGGGCTGGCGATCGCCCGCTGGGCGGTGGATCTGCACGGCGGCGGGATCGGAGTGGCCGAATCATCACGCGGCTGCCGCATCAGAGTCACCCTTCCGGGCAGTTTTCCCCCGCGGGATTGACGTAGGGTTCGAACCGGAAGCGCACGTTCTGCGTGTACGTGGGCGGGACGTGATCAGGGGTGCGGCCAAATCGGGCCGTGCTCGCGCTTTTCTGTACCCTCACACGCGCAGAACCGCGTATGTTTCCCGCCATTCACGGCGCCGAAACACCTCGCCAAGTGTGACTTGCGCGACGTTGGAGTGCCCGGCCTGCACCTCTCGGCCGGACAGGCGTAGCCTTTATTTCCGCTGTCCATCACCTTGTGAAGCGGAAGAGGGCGGTTGCCGCCGTGTCGTCTCAGTCCCCCAGTACCCCGAGCTCCCCGACCGACCAAGACGGGCAGGGCCAGAACCCTGCAACCGCCTTCGGCGCCAATGAGTGGCTCGTCGACGAGATCTACCAGCAGTACCTCCAGGACCCGAATTCGGTCGATCGTGCCTGGTGGGACTTCTTCGCCGACTACAAGCCCGGTGCGTCGGAGACCCCGGCCACCACCACCGCGAGCGCACCCGCCGCGCCGCAGGCGAGCCCCGCACAGGCCGCGCCTGCCGCTCCGGCGACCGTGCCCGCCCCGGCGCCGGTCCCGGCCGCCGCCAAGCCGGCCGCGGCTCCCGCCGCCCCGGCCGCCGCGAAGCCCGCCGCCGCTCCGGCGCCGGCCAAGGCCAAGGCGCCCGCCGTGGCCTCCGACGGCCCCGAGCTGATCACGCTGCGCGGCCCGGCCGCCGCGGTCGCGAAGAACATGAACGCCTCCCTGGACGTACCGACGGCGACGTCCGTCCGCGCGGTCCCGGTGAAGCTGCTCTTCGACAACCGGATCGTGATCAACAACCACCTGAAGCGCGCCCGGGGCGGGAAGATCTCCTTCACGCACCTGATCGGCTACGCGATGGTGCAGGCGATCAAGGCCATGCCGTCGATGAACTACTCCTTCGCGGAGAAGGACGGCAAGCCGACCCTGGTCAAGCCGGAGCACGTGAACTTCGGTCTCGCGATCGACCTGGTGAAGCCCAACGGCGACCGCCAGCTCGTCGTCGCGGGCATCAAGAAGGCCGAGACGCTCAACTTCTTCGAGTTCTGGCAGGCGTACGAGGACATCGTCAAGCGCGCCCGCGTGGGCAAGCTGACGATGGAGGACTTCTCCGGCGTCACGGTCTCCCTGACCAACCCCGGCGGCCTCGGCACCGTCCACTCCGTGCCGCGCCTGATGCCCGGACAGTCGGTCATCATGGGCGTCGGCTCGATGGACTACCCGGCCGAGTTCCAGGGCACCTCCCAGGACACCCTGAACAAGCTGGGCATCTCCAAGGTCATGACCCTGACCTCGACGTACGACCACCGCGTCATCCAGGGCGCCGCCTCCGGCGAGTTCCTGCGGATCGTGGCGAACCTCCTCCTCGGCGAGGAAGGCTTCTACGACGAGATCTTCAAGTCCCTGCGCATCCCCTACGAGCCGGTTCGCTGGCTCAGGGACATCGACGCCTCGCACGACGACGACGTCACCAAGGCGGCGCGCGTCTTCGAGCTGATCCACTCCTACCGGGTCCGCGGCCACGTCATGGCCGACACCGACCCGCTGGAGTACAAGCAGCGCAAGCACCCCGACCTGGACATCACCGAGCACGGCCTCACCCTGTGGGACCTGGAGCGGGAGTTCGCGGTCGGCGGCTTCGCCGGCAAGTCGATGATGAAGCTCCGCGACATCCTCGGCGTGCTCCGCGACTCGTACTGCCGCACCACCGGCGTCGAGTTCATGCACATCCAGGACCCGAAGCAGCGCAAGTGGATCCAGGACCGCGTCGAGCGCCCGCACTCCCGCGTGGAGCGCGAGGAGCAGCTGCGGATCCTGCGCCGGCTGAACGCGGCGGAGGCCTTCGAGACCTTCCTGCAGACGAAGTACGTCGGCCAGAAGCGCTTCTCCCTGGAGGGCGGCGAGTCGGTCATCCCGCTGCTCGACGCGGTCATCGACTCGGCCGCCGAGTCGCGCCTCGACGAGGTCGTCATCGGCATGGCGCACCGCGGTCGCCTGAACGTCCTGGCGAACATCGTCGGCAAGTCGTACGCGCAGATCTTCCGCGAGTTCGAGGGCAACCTCGACCCGAAGTCGATGCACGGCTCCGGCGACGTGAAGTACCACCTGGGCGCCGAGGGCACCTTCACCGGGCTCGACGGCGAGCAGATCAAGGTCTCCCTGGTCGCCAACCCCTCGCACCTGGAGGCCGTCGACCCGGTCCTGGAGGGTGTCGTCCGCGCCAAGCAGGACGTCATCAACAAGGGCGGCACGGACTTCACCGTCCTCCCGATCGCCCTCCACGGCGATGCGGCCTTCGCCGGCCAGGGCGTGGTCGCCGAGACGCTGAACATGTCGCAGCTGCGGGGCTACCGCACCGGCGGCACGGTCCACATCGTCATCAACAACCAGGTCGGCTTCACCGCCGCCCCGGAGTCCTCGCGTTCCTCGATGTACGCGACCGACGTGGCCCGCATGATCGAGGCGCCGATCTTCCACGTGAACGGCGACGACCCGGAGGCCGTGGTCCGCGTCGCGCGGCTCGCCTTCGAGTTCCGCCAGACGTTCAACAAGGACGTGGTGATCGACCTCATCTGCTACCGCCGCCGCGGTCACAACGAGGGCGACAACCCGCAGTTCACCAACCCGCAGATGTACAGCCTGATCGACAAGAAGCGTTCGGTGCGCAAGCTGTACACCGAGTCGCTCATCGGTCGCGGCGACATCACCCTCGAAGAGGCGGAGCAGGCGCTCCAGGACTTCCAGGGCCAGTTGGAGAAGGTGTTCGCGGAGGTCCGCGAGGCCACCTCGGCGCCGGCCCCGACGCACGTCCCGGACGCGCGGGCCGAGTTCCCGGTGCCCGTCACCACCGCGGTCTCCCAGGAGGTCGTGAAGCGGATCGCCGAGTCCCAGGTCAGCGTCCCGGAGCGGATCACGGTCCACCCGCGCCTGCTGCCGCAGATGCAGCGCCGTGCGGCCTCCATCGACGACGGCACCATCGACTGGGGCTTCGGCGAGACCCTCGCCATCGGCTCCCTGCTGATGGAGGGCACCCCGGTCCGCCTGTCGGGCCAGGACTCCCGCCGCGGCACCTTCGGCCAGCGCCACGCGGTCCTGGTGGACCAGGAGACCGGCGAGGACTACACCCCGCTGCTCTACCTGACGGACGAGCAGGCCCACTACAACGTCTACGACTCGCTGCTCAGCGAGTACGCGGCGATGGGCTTCGAGTACGGCTACTCGCTGGCCCGCCCGGACTCCCTGGTCATCTGGGAGGCCCAGTTCGGTGACTTCGTCAACGGCGCGCAGACCGTCGTCGACGAGTTCATCTCCTCGGCCGAGCAGAAGTGGGGCCAGACCTCCGGCGTCACGCTGCTCCTGCCGCACGGCTACGAGGGCCAGGGCCCGGACCACTCGTCCGCGCGCCCGGAGCGCTTCCTCCAGATGTGCGCCCAGGACAACATGACGGTCGCCATGCCGACGCTGCCGTCGAACTACTTCCACCTCCTGCGCTGGCAGGTGCACAACCCGCACCACAAGCCGCTCATCGTCTTCACCCCGAAGTCGATGCTGCGCCTGAAGGCCGCGGCGTCCAAGGTGGAGGAGTTCACCACCGGCGGCTTCCGCCCGGTCATCGGCGACACCACGGTCGACCCGGCCGGCGTCCGCAAGGTCGTCTTCTGCGCCGGCAAGGTCTACTACGACCTGGAGGCCGAGCGTCAGAAGCGCGGTGACACGGAGACCGCCATCATCCGTCTGGAGCGCCTGTACCCGCTGCCGGGTGCCGAGCTGCAGGCCGAGATCGCCAAGTACCCGAACGCCGAGAAGTACATCTGGGCCCAGGAGGAGCCGGCGAACCAGGGTGCCTGGCCGTTCATCGCGCTCAACCTGATCGACCACCTGGACCTGGCGGTCGGCGCGGACATCCCGGCGGGCGAGCGCCTGCGCAGGATTTCGCGACCGCACTCCTCCTCCCCGGCGGTCGGCTCGGCCAAGCGCCACCAGGTGGAGCAGCAGCAGCTGGTCACCGAGGTCTTCGAGGCCTGATCGACCGCTCCGTACGCGTACGGAAGGAGGCCCGGCACCCCACTCGGGGTGCCGGGCCTCCGGCGTTTCCGCCCGGTGCAGGGGGCTCAGCCCAGGTTGGCCTCGAAGTCCCAGTAGGGACGGTTGCGCTGACGCGCCGACAGGGTGTGCGGGTGCTGGGCCCCCAAGGTGCGGGTGAGGGTGAGCAGGGCGTCCTCCTCCAGCTTGCCCGCCTCCTCGTTCTCCCGGAGCCCGCGCAGGTCGGTGGCGAGGGCCACCTGGGACGACAGGGTGAGCGGATGCTCGTTGCCCAGGGTGTGCCGGGCCCTGCGCAGGGTGTCCCGGCTGAGCTCTGCGGCGCCGGCCACCCGGCCGTTGAAGTTGCGGGCGGCGCAGGTGTTGAGGGCGCAGCCGAGGACCCAGGGGTGGTCGGAGCCGAGAGAGGAGGTCAGTCCGGCGAGCGCGGCCTCCAGGATGGCGAGGGCGTCCGTGCGTTCGCCGGATGCCTGGAGGACGAGGGCGGTGTTGGCGAGGACGCCGGTGGCGACCGGGTGTGCGGGGCCGAGGAGGGTGCGGTAGCCGGCCTCGGCCTCGTGGATGAGCTCGCGGGCCTGGTCGAGGTCGCCGTGCTCCCGGAGGTAGTTGGCGTAGTTGTTGAGAGAGGAGAGCGTCACGTAGTGGGTGCGGCCGTGCACCTGTTCCAGTTGTTCGAGCAGGCTGGCCATGGTGGCTCCGAGGTCCTGCTGGAAGCCGCCCTCGCGGCGCCGGCACAGGGCCAGCTGGGTGCGGGCGTACAGGGTCTGCAGGTGCTGCGGGCCGAGCACCTGGACGTGCCGCAGGACGTTGGCCTCCTGGCGGGCGAGGGCTTCGCGGTACCGGCCGAGCAGGCGCAGGTCGTGCGCGAGGGCGTTGCTGGAGTTGAGGGTGTGGGAGTGGCGTTTGCCGAGCACCCGCTCGCTCTGGGCGAGGGTCTCGGTGTCGGACTCGTGCGCCTCCTGGAAGTGACCGAGCTGCCGCAGGGTGACGCCGAGGTTGTGCCGGGCGACGAGGGTGGAGAACTCGCTGTCGCCGAGGAGGCGTTCGGCGTCGGCGAGGACGACGCGCTGGAGCCGTTCCGACTCCTTGTACTGGCCGAGGAAGCGCAGGTCGCTGGAGATGGCGCTGCTGGAGAGCAGGGTGCCGAGCTCGTTGGGGGGCTGGGCGGCGGCGAGGCGTTCCCGCTGGGTGAGGTCGAGGTCGTACGCCTCGCGGAAGCGGCCGAAGGAGCGCAGGATGTTCCCCTGCTGGGTGGTGAGGTCCAGCATGGGCTGGTCCAGCGGGTCCATGAAGGTGGACCAGTTGTCCCGGATCTTCTCCGCGAGCTGGATGCCGGCTTTGAACTCGCCGCTGCGGAAGCAGTAGCGCAGGCAGTTGAGCACCGCGGTCTGGGTGCGCGGGTTGTGGCTGAGGAGCGCGCCCGAGGGTTGCAGGTGGGGCAGGAGTTCGGCGTAGCGGGGCCAGTGCCGGCTGTCCATGGGGTTGCCGGGGTCGGCCTCGGCGAGCAGGGTGCGGACGGCCTGGCGGTGGGCGGCGCGGTGGTCGCCCTCGGTGAGCCGGGCGACGATGTCGTGGACGAGCCGGTGCATGTGCACGGACTCCTGGTGGGGGCCCACCTCGGCGTTGTTGACGGGGCCCCGGGTCTCGCGGGTGAGCACCGAGTAGTTGACCAGGGTGTCCAGGGCCCGTGACCAGGCGGCGAGGTCCGTGACCATCCAGCGCAGGTCTTCGGGGAGGTCCGCCTGCGGATAGGCGCGGATGAGACCGAGCGGGATGCGGCCGGGGGCGAAGGACGCGCACAGGCTGAGTACGTCGATGGCCTGCGGCTGGGCGCGGCGGAGCCGGTTGATCAGTATCGACCAGGAGGTGAGGGAGGCCTGTGGGAAGCCGTCGCCGGACGGCTCGACGGCGGAGATCCGTCCTTCGCGGACCATGTGCAGGTACTCGGAGACCTCCATGCGGGACTCGCCCAGCCAGGCCGCGGCCTGGACCAGCGGCAGCGGTACGTCCCCGAACTCGGCGGCGACCTCGTCGGCCTCGGGCGCCGTGATGTGCGGGGCGCGCCGCATCAGGTAGGCGGTGGATTCGGCTCGGTCGAAGCCGGGAACTTCGAGGATGTCGGTGTAGTCGCCCCAGCCGCGGTTGCGCGAGGTGACGAGGACGTGGCCGGGGCCGTGCGGCAGGATCACGTTCGCGCCGTCGGTGTCGTCCCAGCCGTCGAAGACGATGAGCCAGCGGGAGTGCGGGTCGCCCCGGCGCAGGGCCTCCCGGACGGCGCGGATGCGCTCGCCGGGTTCGTTGCCGGTGGCGAGGCCGAGTTCGGCGGCGAGCTCGCCGAAGCGGTCGCGCTGCACGTTGCGGTCGTCCGAGCTGACCCACCACACGACGTCGTAGTCGGAGCTGAAGCGGTGGGCGTACTCGGCGGCGACCTGGGTCTTGCCGATGCCGGACATGCCGAGCAGGGTGCATGCGGCGTTGCCGCGCTCGGCGTCCATGAGCCGTTCCTGGAGCTCGGCGAGCAGGTCGTCCCGGCCGGTGAAGCGCGGGTTGCGGCGCGGGATCTCGCCCCAGACCTCGGGAGGGGTGTCGGGGAAACGGACGAGTGATCCGGCGGGCAGCCGGCGGCCGGTGGCGCGGCGGGGTTCGACGCCGAGCCGGCTGAGCAGCCGGGCTTCGGCCTCCTCCTCGCCGACGCCCCACAGGCTGACGGGTTCGAGGACGGCGGTGGCCGGGAGCAGGGTCCGGTTGGTGAGGTTGACGGCGGCGAACCGCTCGGCGTGGGCGGCGACGAAGCCGCGCAGCACGTCGTTCCACTCGCCGGCGGCGCGCGGTCCGAGCTGGAAGAACCAGTCGTCCAGGACGAGCAGCACCTGGCCGCGGGCGAGCAGCAGGTCGCCGAGCGAGTCCTCCAGGGGTGCGTCGCGCGGCGGGTCCCAGCGCTGGAGGCTCGCGCGCACTCCGTACGCGTCGAGCCGTTGGTTGATCCAGGTGGCCCACGGGCGGTGATAACCGGGGAAGACCACGAGGACGTGTTGCGGCGCGCCCCCGACGCCGTGATCCGCCGCACCGCCCGATCGCTGTTCCGCCATCTGTCGTGCCTCCCGTCCCGCTCCCGCGCAACGCAGTGTCTTGTGCCGTGAGCACAGTGTTACCCGGCGACCAGAGGGGTCGCGCCAAGGCTCGCGTGGTGCAGTCTCATTTGACGAACGAACTCCCGCCCACTCGAAGTCAGTTCATCGGATTCAAGCAGGATCGGAAGCGCCTCGCCCACCTGATCGTGGATGTCGTCGAACTGTTGACCGGCGGTGGAGCGCCAGGCCGCCGGCACTCCGTCGGCGGTGACCGCGCGCCACCACAGGTCGGCCAGGGCCAGATGCGCGTAGGCGCCGTGCAGCACACCGGCGATGGGCCGTGGGTCCGACCGCCAGCCGACCCTGTGCACGGCGCCCCGCCCGGGGCCGTACAGCGGCACGAGGTCGTGGAGCGTCGCGAGCTTGCTGTGGTGCAGCTCGTGCACGAGCGTCTCGGCCATCCCCCGCCCTTCGGCGGGCAGCGAGGTCAGTACGGCTCCGGGGGCGGCGCTCAGCGTGGCGCCCAGGTGCCGGGGCCCGCGCGGCAGGACCGGGACGACCGCGCGGACGCCGCGTGCCACCTCGGCGGCCCGGCCCGGGTCCGTACGGGCGAGGAGGGCCCGGGCGGCGCACCAGGTGGCGGCCCAGGCGGCGTGGTCGGTGTCGGCGGGGTCGGCCACGGCGACCACCGTGCCGCCACCCGCGCCGAACGGCACCCGGTACGGGTCGAGATCGTCCAGGAGCGCGCTGCCGCCGGGCAGCGGGCGGACGGCGTGCCAGCCGGGCCCGTGGCCGGAGAGGACCCCGTCGCGGCGGCCGGTCAGCTTCAGGACGGCGGGCACGGCGCGGCGGGCGCCGTCCGGGTGGAACCGTACGGTCCGCTCGCCGGCGCTGACCCTGACGCGGTCCGCGGCCACCGCCAGCCGGCCCACGCCGGGCAGCGGGAGCAGGCCGTCCGGGGTCTCCACGGTCAGGTCGAGCGGGCCTCCGGCGCGCAGGGCGGCGGTGACCGCGAGGCGATCGAGGTGGCCGAGCAGCCGGTCGAGGGCCGGCCCCGGGGGCTCGGCGAGCGCGCCGGCCAGCCAGGCTCCGGTCGTCGGGTAGTCGAGGACGTCCCGGACGACGGCGGGATGGTGCCGCTCGACCCGTTCGAGCAGTTCCCACGCGCGCTCGAACCGGCCGAGCGCGGCCGGTCCGACGGACTCCCGGTGCCGGTGGACGCGCACCAGGAGTGCCTTGAGGAGCAGCAACCGCCGGGTGTGCAGGGCGGATCGCAGCAGGGTGAGCCCGTCCGGGGCGGGGCTGAGCCGGGCCAGCCGGACGAAGACGGGCGCGGGCAGGGGCGCGCTGTTCACTCCCGCCTCCACGCACCTACGGCGGGGGGCGCGCATCTGACCGAAAACTGCCGGTCGGGGCGGACGCTCCACCGAAGGTCAGCCGTGGACCTTGTCCCCGGCGGTCTCCGCCCAGGAATCGGCCAGCTCCTGGGGGTGCCAGAGCACCTTCTCGACGGCGGCCGCCAGGGCGGGATCGTCCATGAAGCGCAGGGTCCGCAGGTCCACGCCATTGAGATCGGGCAGGTGCCGGGGCCGCTCGCCGGCCCGGTCGACGCCTGCGACCCGCTTCGTGTGCTCCAACACCCTCGGCTCCTCCTCACCGACCCTTGTCCCCCACGGTCGTAGCGGCGGAGCGGTTCTTCCCGACACCTCAGAGGCGGAAACCGGTTCGCCTCAACTGCGCTCATGCGCGCCCCCGCTATCCAGCCGTTCCGCGTCCTCCTCGCGCCAGGCCCACCAGGGCGGTGCGATCCGGCGCCGTTCCTCGCGGGAGAGGCGGTCGGGTCGCGGGCGGGGGTCCGCCCCGACCTCGGCGAGCAGGGCCCTGGTCCGCTCCACGTCCGACCAGTCGACCGGCACCAGCATGCCGTCGAGCCGCCGCCACTGCTCGGCGGCCTCCGCCAGGACCGTCGCGGCGTGGCCGACGCGGCCCATCAGGTACAGCACCGCGCCCTGGGCGTGGAGTGCCCGCGCCAGGGTGACCGTGCCGGGGGCGTCCCCGCGGGCGGCGCGTGAGTCGTCGGCGGCGCGCCGGAACGCGGTGAGGGCGCCGACGAGCTGCCCGTCCCTCGCCGTCTCGCTCAACTGGAGCTGCACCCATCCCCGTTGCAGTCCGACCTCGGCCCTGCTCGCCGGGTCGCGGGTGGTGCGGAGGGCCTCGTCGAGGAGATGGCGGCTCTCGTACAGGTCCGGCAGGAATCCCGCGCGGTCGAAGCGCAGGGCGAGCACGTTGCCGATGAGGATCCTGGCCTGCTCGCGGGCGGGGGAACCGGCGGGGAGGCAGGTGAAGGCCTCGCGCAGCACGGACTCCGCGCGGTCGACCGGCCGGGTCCCGGTGCCGGCGGCGGCGCGGCGCAGCAGGGACTCGCCCCAGGTGAGCAGGAGCCGGCCGCGCTGTTCGCCCTCGGTGGGGGCGAGCAGGGTGGCCCGCTCGTAGGCCGCGTCGGCGGCCGGCCCGTCGCCCGCGGTCTCGTACAGCCGTGCGCGCGCGGCGGTGTGCCGCAGCCTCAGTGCCCGCCCGCCGCCCAGGAGTGCCTCCGCGCGGTCGAGGACGGGGCCGATGCGGTCGGGTCCCGCCTCGGCGAGGTGCAGGGCGTCGGCGAGGTCGAGCAGGGCCGCGGCGCTCTCCCCGAGGGCGAGGGCCGCGGTGAGCTCCTCGGCCGCCGCCGCGCCGTCGCCGCGCGCGAGGAGCAGCCGCCCCCGGCGCAGGTGCAGGGTGGGCCGGGCGGTCGGGGGCCACTGGTCCGCGGCCCCGGCGAGCGTGGCGAGGGCGGCGTCGAGCCGCCGGGCGTCCTTGGTCTCCTGCCACAGGGCGTGCTGGACGACCGCCCGTTCGAGGCGGGCCTCGGCCCAGTGCTCGTCCCCCGGCCGGGCCAGCTCCGCGGCGTCGACGAGGATGCCGTCGGCCCGGTCGAGGAGCTCGCGGCGACGTCCCGCACGCCGGACGGCCCCCGTACCCGCCTCCGCGTACATGACGCGGCCGAGGACGATCCGGGCCTCGGCGGGCGCGGTGGGGAGCGCCTCCTCGGCGCGCTCGCGGGCGGCGGAGAGCAGGGCGGGGTCGGACTGGGCACGCCCCTGTTCGAGGAGGCGACGGGCCTCGGTGAGGGGGTCGGGGGTGATGAGGTCGGGGTGGTAGAAGCGGAGCACGCGGGCGGGGATGCGCGCGAACAGTTCGGTCTCCGCCCCTTCGGAGCCGAGGGGCTCGTCGGTCTCGTCGGTCTCGTCGGTCTCGTCGGTTGCATCGGCCCCGTCGGGGGGTGCCCCGGGGCGCCCCGGGGCCGGGCCGCCCGGTTCGGGAACGGTGCTGCTCTCCGCCCCGGCGAGGCGGGCGGCGGCGAGGGCCGGGAAGTTCCGTGTGCCCTGGCCGAAATTGCGCTCCACATAGGCGGAGCAGTGTTTGAGGACGAGGGCGGCGGCACTCGGGTCGAGCGAGCCGAGGAAGTGCTGCTGGATGACCGGCGGATAGCTGAAGCAGGGGTGGGGGGTGGGGCCGGGCAGCCGCCGCAGCAGCCCGCTGAGGAGGACTTCGGCGAGCTCCATGGGGCCGGTGTCGGGCAGCATGGCGCGCTGGACGAGTTGCATGACCGGCAGCGTCAGCGGAGCCGCCGCGAGGTGGACGGCGAGCCGGAGCGCCCCCGGCGAGGCGCCGGCGCGGAAGGCCCGCAGGATTTCCTCGTCGCTGCGCGGGGCCCGGGGCCTGCCGGGAGCCCGTGGTCCGGTCGGTTCGGGGTGGAGCCAGGCGGCCCACCCCCGTACCAGGTTGCCGCCGTGACCGGTGTGCAGGCGGGTCCAGGAGGCGAAGGCCTCCGGGGTGGGGGTGAGCACGGGTACGGCACGACGGTCCGGCGCGAGGGGGCCCCAGGGTTCGTCGTCGGAGCGGAAGGCGGGGTGCCCGCCGGGGGTTGCGGAGCGCTGGAAGGTGCCGGGGTCGGCGGGGAGTGCGGTGCGCGGCCAGAGTCGCGGCGGCAGCGGCTGCACCAGGGCGAGCGGGGAGTGGTGGGGCCACTGGTACAGGAAGCGTTGGGCGGCGCCGCGCTGCCAGAGGGGGCCGACGCAGTCGCTGACGACGAGGGTGAGCCGGCGTCCGGTCGGGTCGTGGAGCTGGTCGACGGGACGGAGCCGGGGGCTGCCGTCGGCGTCGGAGGTGGTGGTGACGAGCGGGGGGCCTTCGCCGGTGTCGTACAGGCGGTGCACCTGGACGTCCCGGAAGGCACCCGACTGCTGGCAGGCCTGGCGGAGTTCCTCGACCATCCGGTTCCAGACCACCATGGCGGGGCCCGTGTCCATCAGGAGCTGGATGTCGGGGCGGCGGCCCGTGGCGGGACGCAGGACGGGGGTGAGGATGCCGGCGGCGGCGCTGTGCTCGGCCGTGGCCTCTTCGTCGAGGGTTCCCTCGCCGGGTCGGGGCGGGGCGGGGGCGTAGTCGCGGAGGGGGCGGAGGGCCTTCTGCAGGCCGAGGAGGCCGGGCAGGGCGTTGGCGACGGGCGCGCGGACGGGCAGGGTGGCGCCCCGCTCCGTCCGCCCGGCTCTGCTGCGCGCTCCGCCGGTTCCGGCCTTCATGTGCAGGGCGACGGACTCCCGGGGCGCGTCTTCCGGTCGGGCGGCCCGGTCGGTCCCGCCGCTCGGGTCCGTGTCCGCGTCCCCGGTCCGGTCCGGGGCCGGGCCGTCGGCGCGCCGGGCCGTTGACCGGGCGGCGTCGACGGCGGGCGCGTCCCCGATCGCGTGGGGTGGCGGCCCGGTGCCCGCCCCTTCCGGCGAGGGGCCGGGGAGCCAGCGGGCGAGCCAGAGCGCATCGGCGATGTCTTCGGCGGTGGGGTCCTGTCCGCCGGCCCGCAGTCTGCGGGCGAGCTCTTCCAGATGCATCCGGTGCATCCGAACGTCACCTCGGCTGATCGAGCGGTTGCATGAGCATGTCCGCGATGCGTTCCCTGGTCACCCGCTCGGCGTGGGAGGCGTGTTGGGTCAGGTAGAGGGCGTTGAGGAGTTGGTCGGTGGCGATGACCTCGCCGGGTTCGCGGTTCAGGAAGCGTTGGACCAGGTCCCGTTCGCCGTCGCCGGAGGCGGCGTCGACTCCGAGGTGGGCCTCGATCATGGCGCCGAGCTGTTCCTCGCCGGGCGGTTCGAGCTCCAGCCGGATGCAGCGGCGCAACAGCGCCGCGGGAAAGTCCCGTTCGCCGTTGGAGGTGAGCACGATGAAGGGGAAGGTGGTGCAGCGGACCCGGCCGCCGTGCACGGCCACCTTCCGGCCGTCGTCGCCGAGCACCTCGACGACGGGCTCGCGATCGGCGAGCCGCTCCAGTTCGGGGATGGCGAACTCGCCCTCCTCCAGGGCGTTCAGGAGGTCGTTGGGCAGGTCGAGGTCGCTCTTGTCGAGCTCGTCGATGAGCAGCACGCGGGGCTGCTCGGAGGGGAGCAGCGCGGTGCCGAGCGGCCCGAGCCGGATGTACGAGCCGATGCCGGCCGGGGTCGCGGCGGCCGGGCCGGGTGCGCCGTCCCGGGCGCGCTCCAGTTGGACGTCCTGGAGCCGTCCGATGGCGTCGTAGCGGTAGAGGCCGTCCTGGAGGGTGGAGCGGCTGACGATCGGCCAGCGCAGGACGCGTCCGAGGCCGAGTTCGTGGGCCACGGCGTGCGCGAGGGTCGACTTGCCGGTGCCCGGGTTGCCGGTGACGAGGAGCGGCCGGCGCAGGTACAGGGCGGCGTTGACGGCGTCGGTCTCGGCGGGTCGGGGGTGGTGGTTCTGGACGAGTCTGCGCTTGACGCCGAGCCGCCGGTCGGAGCCGGCCAGGGTGTCGTCGGCGCCCCCCGCGGAGAAGTCGCGCCAGGGCGGCGGGGCGGGCAGCCGCCGTATCTCGTCGTGCGGGAGACCGGCACCACGGTAGATCCGCCAATCGTTCACCTGGGACTCCTCCTGGCTGTGGTGTCGGTGCCGGGCCCGTCGACCGTACCGCCCGGGAACGGGGCCTGCCGATGCCGTAATCGGACGGATCGCGGGCATTCGGTCCCGTCGGCCCCTCCGGTCACTGCTCCCCCTCCCCGAGCAGGGGCGGGGCCTCCAGGCGTCCACCGTGCGGCGGCCGGTCGGGGGGGTCGAGGAGCACGGCGAGGGACTCGGCCCACGCATGGGCGGCACGTGCTTCGGGGCCGGCGGCCCGGTCCTGCGCCCGGGTGCGCAGGGAACGGACCGGGCCGCGCACGTCCCAGGCGGTGACCGCGCCCGCGAGGAGTTGGCCGACCCGCTCGTGGAACTCCGCGCAGTCGGCATGGTCGTGGGCGTCCGTCCGCCAGAGGGCCAGCGGGTGGCCGGCGGCGAGCGCCGCGTTCATCGCCATGAGCCCGTCGCCGCTGCCGACCCGGCCGCAGTAGACGGGGACGGTGCCGCCCTGGGCCTCGCGGAGCCGGTCGTAGGTCTCCGCCCAGGTTTCCCGGCGCACGCGCGGGGTGTGCGCGTCCGGGCCCGCGCCCGGTGCCTCGGCGCGCAGCGGAGCCGTGTGCAACGGCCCGCGCTCCGCGGCCTCCCAGCGCTCGCGCCATTCGGGGGCCGGTTCCCGGTCGTGGCGGCGGGCGTCACGGATGACGACGATCCTGCGCTGGCCGAGGGTGGTGGTCCAGGAGTCGTCGGGACCGTGGGGCGGTTCCAGCCGCCAGGTGTCGAGGGGTTCGTCGAACAGCTCGCGCGGCAGCACGGCCTCCACTGCGGCCAGGTGGGACCCGCTGTCGCCGCGCCTCAGCGCGTCCGCGAGGGGCTCGCGGAGGGTCTCCTTGAGCTTGGCCCGCTCGACGCCCCGGTCGTCGCAGTGGAGCGGGCTGACGGTGTGCCCGTCGAGGAGGAGCTTGACCCGCCAGGGGTAGCGCCGGTCGTAGCGGGGGGTGTCGATCTCCAGGAGGACGTCGGCCCGCGCGCGGGGCCCCCGCGCGGACAGGGGCGAGGGTCCGCCCGGGGTGACGAGGCGTTCGACCTCGCGCCGGAGGTGGCGGTCGGCGTCGCCCGACTCGTCGACGATCCAGCGGGTGAGGCCGCTGGTGTCGGCGCGCTCGCGGTGGCGGTCGGAGACGTGCCGGACGACATGGGCCGCGTACAGCAGGACCGCGTCGAGGTCGTGGGCCTGGGCACCGTCCCTCCGGGGGGCGCGCAGGCCGCGGAGCAACCCGGCGCCCTGGCTCCAGGTGCGCGGGTCGTCCTCCAGGGCGTCCGGCAGGTCGTCGTCCCTGATCCAGGCCCTGACCCGGTCGACCAGGTCCATGATCTCGCCGGGTGCGGTGGGGGCGGGCAGTTCGGCGAGGTGCCCGTACAGCTGGGTGCGCAGCCCGGGGCCGACGCCGCTCGACGCGGGCAGTCGCCGCTGGGCGCGGGTCCAGTCGGGGCGGTCGTCGAGGGAACGGTAGCGGTGCAGGTGGTACCGGTCGTGGGCGCGCAGCGCCTCGGCCATCTGCTCGCCACCGGGGAGGTCGTGCAGCCTGCGCAGGGCGGTGACGGGGACGACGGCGCCGCCGTCGCGCCCGCGCCCCTTGTTGATCCCGATGACGGCGCCCTGGGCGTGGTCGACGACCGGGCCGCCGGAGCAGCCCTCGACGGGCATGACGCCGTCGGTGACGAGCGCTTGCCCGTCACTGCCGTTGAGGGTGCCGTGGACGTTCCGCACTCCGAGTTCGCCGGTCTCGCGGGACCAGCCGTGCAGGCTGACCGCGGCCGGCCAGACGGCGGGGCGCTCGCTGAGGCGCACGCAGGACGCCTTCGCCGTACCGGGCACGCGGACGAGCGCGACGTCGGGGAAGGCCCACCGGTCGGGCGGGGCCTCGGGCCGGTCGGGGTGGGGCAGGGCGAGCACGACGGTGCCGGTGGTCTCGCGGGCGGTCTTGCCGTCCTCCCAGGTGATGCCGACGGCCGGCTCGCTCCTCCACACCGCGCTTCCCCCCTCGGCCACCACGTGGGCGCAGGTCAGCACCCAGCCGGGGGCGATGAAGAAGCCGCTGCCCCAGTACCGGTCGCCATGCGGGTCATACCCACAGCCGGGGGCGGCGATGCGCACCAGTGCGGGGCGCACGAGTGCGTCGAAGGCGCTCATGCGGGCCCATCGGCCGCCGGGCGCGCATGCGGTACGGGGGGTGCGTCCGGTACGGGAGGCGTGCCCGGCGCGGGGGGCGTGCCCGGCGCCGGAGGGACCTCGGGCACCGGGGGCGCGGGGGCGGGCGTCGTGGGGGCGGACGTTGCGGCCGGGGTGGCCGCCGTCGAGTCCGCGGGCGTCGGGGCGGGGTGCTGCGGGCCCCGTTCGGTCCAGGTGAGGGAGACGTTCACCGAGGCCGTGCCCGACCCGTCCGCCAGGACGCCGATGACCTTTCCGGACTGTGCGGACAATTCGATGCCGAAGCTGACGGCGACCTCGACCGGTCCCCGCGGGTCGAGTCCGGCACGCAGCGAGCGGACGACCCCGCGCACCACGTCCGTGAGTCCGCCGGCCATCGAGACGACCCGGTCCCGGACCCCGGTGTCCTGGAAGCCCCCGCCCCCGTCGAGTTCCTCCATGTCGCTGACCCGCGCCCAGACGGGCGTGCCGTCGTCCAGTCGAATCCGGGCGATCCCGTGTGCCACAGCGGCCCCCGCTCACCGAAGCGATGTTGGATCCAGCAGGCTAATCGGTGCGGCCGGCGGGCGACAGGGGACGGGAGGGCACGGCCTATCCTGATCGCATGTACTTCACCGACCGTGGCATCGAGGAACTGGAGAAGCGGCGCGGCGAGGAGGAGGTCACCTTCGAGTGGCTCGCCGAGCAGCTGCGGACCTTCGTCGACCTGAACCCCGACTTCGAGGTGCCGGTCGAGCGCCTCGCGACCTGGCTGGCCCGGCTGGACGACGAGGACGACGAGGAGTAGGCGGCCCGGCCCCGCGGCGGGGTCACCGCTCCCGCAGGCGGTCGTAGGCGAGCCCGAACGCGCCGTGGAGGACGAGCAGCGCCCCCGCCGCGACCCAACCGCCGCTGCGCCGGCCGGCGCCCCAGACCAGCAGCGGCATCCCCACCAGGATCTCCACCGTGCTCCGCACGTGGGCCTCGGGGCCGCGCGGGTGCGGGCCGAGGGGATGCGGGCCGAGGGGATGCGGGCCGAGGGGATGCGGGCCGAGGGGATGCGGGCCGAGGGGATGCGGGTACGGGGCGCGCGGGTGCGGGGCGCGCGGGTGGGGACCGGGGGAGCCGCCCCCCGCTTCGTCGGGCTCGGTGCGCAGGCCGTCGTTCCCCCGCCCTCCGGGCTCCGCCCGGTCGGACGAGGCCTCCTCCCCCGACCGGTCGAGTTGTTCGGCGCCCTGGGCGAGGGCTGCGGAGCGGAGCCGTTCGGCGCCCTCGCCGGGGACGAGGCCGGTGGGCAGGGCGAGTCCGGTGCGGGCGAGGACCGCGACGACGCCGAGGAGCCGGGTTCGGGCGTCGGCGTCCGGGTCGGAGGCGGTGAGCGGTTCGAGCGCCTGCACGTCCAGGACCGGATCGAGGGCGAGCCGGTTGGCGAAGGTGCGCATGGCCTCGTCCTCGCCGACGGGGGTGCCGTCCGCGAGCCAGGTGTAGCCGACGGTGCGCCGGAAGCCGGCGGCGAGCGTGAGGCCGGCCCGGTCGCGATCCCACCAGAGCGCGACGACGGGCCAGCCGGCGGCCGAGACGGCGAGTGCGGTGGACCAGCCGGTGACCACCTGCTCGACGGACTCCCCGCCGTGGAGCCAGGGTCTTCCCTCCGGCACGAGCACGCTCCACCCGGTGCCCGCGGGGGCGAGGAGCAGGTGTTCCCGGAGGAGTTGGGCCGGTGGCCGGACCGTCGGGGGATCGGCACGGCAGAGCAGCAGGGCCCCTGCGGCACTCGGTCCGGATGCTGCGTTCATGGGCCCTACGCTAGGGCAATTTGTCCCCCTACGGACGCTTATCGACGCCCCGCATCAGGGAAGAGTCAGGGTTGACTTCGATCGACCGCGATATATCGTCTTCCACAAGAGACGCGATATGTCGTGTCATCGATACGGGAGGTCAGCACCATGACGAAGTGGTCCGTCACCGAGCCGACGAAGCTGGCTCCGGCCGACCCCGTGACGCTCCTCCAGGTCCGCATCGTCAACGGAGCGGTGAACGTGGTGGGCACCGACGGGGATTCCGCCCGCGTGGAGGTCTCCGAGGTCGAGGGTCCGCCGCTGGTCGTGACACAGGACGGCTCGACCCTGACCGTGACCTACGAGGACCTCCAGTGGAAGAGCTTCCTCAAGTGGTTCGAGCGCAAGGAGTATCGACGGCGGGCCGTCGTCTCGGTGGCCG
Organism: Streptomyces sp. NPDC058872; assembly: GCF_042743065.1. Lineage (NCBI taxonomy): Bacteria > Bacillati > Actinomycetota > Actinomycetes > Kitasatosporales > Streptomycetaceae > Streptomyces > Streptomyces sp. NPDC058872. The sequence continues at coordinate 84,521 of NZ_JBHYMK010000004.1, read as the reverse complement.
TGCCGGCAGGCGTCGACGTCGAGGTGGTGGCGGTGGGCGCCGAGACGGTCGTCACCGGCATCCGGGGGCGCACGGAAGTGCGGGGCGTCACCGGCGGCACCACCCTCCTCGGGCTCTCCGGCCCGATCCGCGCCGAGAGCGTCTCCGGCCACCTGGAAGCCCAGTCGGTCACCGGCCCGCTGCGCGCCAACTCCGTCACCGGCGACGTGACGGTGATCGAGGCCTCGGGTTCCTCCGTGAAGGCCGAGACGGTCAGCGGGAGCATGGTCATCGATCTCGATCCGGCCCGACTGGACGGATCGCCCGCCGACATCCGGCTCACCAGCGTCTCCGGCGAGGTCGCCATTCGGCTCCCCCATCCGACCGACGCCCGGGTTCAGGCCAGCACCACCAGCGGCTCGGTGTCGAACGCCTTCGAGGACCTGCGGGTGGGAGGTCAGTGGGGCGCCAAGTCGATCACCGGCACGCTCGGTTCGGGTCGGGGCACGCTCAAGGCGACCACCGTTTCCGGCTCCATCGCCCTGCTCCGCCGCCCCGAGCCCGAGGACGACGGCCCCGCCCCCTCGTCCGCCCCCTCCACGAACGGAAAGGTGCTCTGACATGCCGCCCGTCTTCGCCCACGGACGCCTCCGCCTCTACCTCCTCAAACTGCTCGACGAAGCCCCGCGCCACGGGTACGAAGTGATCCGGTTGCTGGAGGAGCGCTTCCAGGGGCTGTACGCACCCTCGGCCGGCACCGTCTACCCCCGGCTCGCCAAGCTGGAGGCCGAGGGTCTCGTCACCCACGCCAGCGAAGGCGGTCGCAAGGTCTACTCGATCACCGACGCCGGTCGCGCCGAACTCGCCGGACGCGGCACCGAACTGGACGATCTGGAGCGGGAGATCCGCGAGTCGGTATCGGAACTGGCGGCGGAGATACGCGAGGACGTGCGGGGCGCGGCCGGCCGGGTGCGCAGCGAGATGCGGGCGGCGGCGGGCCAGAACCGCGCGACGGGTCCCTCCTCGTTCGCCGATGCCAAGGACGAGTTGCGCCGGGTCCGACAGGAATGGAAGCAGCAGGCCCGGGAGGCCCGGGAGGAGGCCCGGTCGGCGCGCCGCCAGGCGAAGGAGTTCCAGCGGATCGCCCAGCAGGTGCAGGAGGAGGTTCAGGACCGACTTTCACAGGGCGACTGGCCCAAGGGGGTCTGGGAGGGTCTCTCGGGCATCACGGCCCAACTGGGCGATCTGGTGGCGGGAACGACCCACCCGAAGGCCGCCTCGCAGGGGTCGCCGCTCGCGCCGGAGCCGTCCGGCGGGGCACCGGAGTGGGCATGGGACACGGAAGGAACCGGCGACCCGGCCCGCGACCTCGACCGGCTCCTCGATCGCTTCCGTGACGAGATCCGCGATGCGGCCCGGGACCACGGGGTGACGGAGGACCAACTCGTCCGAGCACGGGACCATCTGGCGACGGCGGCCCTCGGCATCACGGCTCTGCTCGATCCGGCCAGAAAGGCCTGAGGCACGAGGCCCCGACACCACGCAGCCGACCCGACGGAAGCGAACGGGCCGGACGCGCGGGCGGGCGGAACAGGGACCGGACGGACGGGGCAGCCGGGCGGGCCGCACGGGATCACCGCTCGGCCGGCCCGGGAGCGCCTCGGGCCGGCCGGCGAGAAGGACGGGGGCCGTTCAGCGCCTGGTGACCGTGACCGTCACACGGGCGTTCGGCGCCGCAAGGATCCAGGCCCGGCCGGGGCCCTTGCGGAGGACCAGCGCACCACCACGGACCTTCACGTGCCAGTCACCGGCAGGCAGGGAGAGCTCGGTGACCCGGGCGCCCCGGAGACCGGTCGCGTCGTACGACAGGCGGTACGTGCCGGCTTCAAGGTCATAGGAGGCGGAGCGGACCGTGCCCGCGAGCGCCTCCGCATACGGCTCGGCGGTCAGTTCTTTGTTGGTGCGGAAGGCACCGGTACCGTCCACCGCGCAGTAGCCACCGCCGTAGCACCACTCCCAGCCGGCCCAGCCGGAGCTGTAGCGGCCGAGCGAGGCCATCGCCTCGCGGTAGAAGCGGTTCATGTTCGGCTGGGCATTGTTGAGCGGCCCCCACTCGCCCACCACCACGGGCACCTTGTGCTCCTTCGGGTACAGGGTGACGGCCTGCTCGTAGTTCTCGATCCAGCCGGCGTCCGGGTCGTAGTCCCCGCCCGCCTCCATCGCGCCGTTGTAGAAGTGCGGGGCGTAGACGATTTTCGGGTCGTCGATCCGGCCGAGCCCCGTCGGCACCCCCTCGCCCACGATGGGGGTCGGCTCGACGAAGATCCAGTTCCTGTCGTCGACGGACCGGATCGCGTCCGCGATCCGTTGGTACATGGGGGTCAGCTGGTCGCGCTCGATGCGGCGGGCCGCCGTCGCCAGGTCCTCGCCGCCGCGCAGCTCACCCATCGGCTCGTTGATCGGGTCGTAGCCGATCACGGCCGGGTGGCGGGCGAAGCGATCGGCGAGCACCCGCCACATGCGGGCCTGGGCCCGCTGGAGGTCCTCGTCCTCGTACAAGTGGGTGAAGGCCCGTTGGACGGCGGGCTCGAAGTACTCGGAGAACCAGTCGTCGGGGTGGGGGGTGAAGGGCAGCCCGTCCGTCCTGGTCGCCCAGGCGGGTATCCCCCGGTGGTCGAAGGCGGGCCCGAAGACGTCCTGGTGGGCATCGAGTACGACCTTGACGTCATGGCGCGCGGCCCAGTCCAGGATCCGTTCGACCTTGTGGAGGTACGCCTGGCTGTACCGCCCCGGGCTGGGCTCCAGGTCGTCCCAGAAGACGAGGACCCGGGCGAAGTTGAAGCCCTGGGCCCGCATGTCACGGAAGTGCTTCTCGGTGATGGCGGAAAGTGCGGCGTCACCGCGGTGCGCCTTGTCCCCGACGTTCCAGCCGCGCAGGGTGAGGGTGCGACCGCGGGAGTCGGTGAGGGCGGGAACGTCCGCCCCATTGGCCCGGCCGGAGGCGCCCGTCACGGCTCCCCGGGCGACCGGGTGCGCCGTTCCCGCGGGAGGATCCTGATCCGCCGGACGGGCCTGGGCGGCGGTCGGGGCGAGCAGCGCGGCGACGGCGACGGCCGCGGCGAGAGTGGTGCGCAACAAGGAGGACCTCCGACACGACGACGTGAGAGTTGTTCACCTTTCGTGGTGTCGGAGATCCCATCAGCATGACTGACGCGTCATCAAGGGGTCGTCACGAGGTCTTCAGGACGATCTTCCCGAAGAGCTCGCCGGACGCCATCTTCTCGAAGCCCTCACGCGCCCGGTCCAGGGGCAGGACGTCGTCGACCACCGGCCGCAGGCCCGTCGCCGCACAGAAGGACAGCAGGTCCTCCAGTTCGTCCTTGGAGCCCATCGTCGAGCCGACGACCTTCAGCTCCAGGAAGAAGATCCGGGTCAGCTCGGCGTGCGAAGGCCGGTCTCCGCTCGTGGCGCCCGAGATGACGAGCGTGCCGCCGGGACGCAGCGACTTGACCGAGTGCGACCAGGTCGCGGCACCGACGGTCTCGATCACGGCGTCCACCCGCTGCGGAAGCCTCGCTCCCGGCTCGTACGCCTCGACGGCACCGAGTTCGACGGCCCGCTTGCGCTTGGCCTCGTCGCGGCTGGTGGCGAAGACCCGCAGGCCCGCCGCCTTGCCGAGGGCGATCGCAGCGGTGGCGACGCCGCCGCCCGCGCCCTGCACCAGGACGGAGTCGCCGGGACGCACACCGGCGTTGGTGAAGAGCATGCGGTACGCGGTGAGCCAGGCGGTGGGCAGACAGGCGGCCTCTTCGAAGGACAGCTCCTTCGGCTTGGGCAGCACGTTCCAGCGGGGCACGGTGACCCGTTCGGCGAAGGTGCCCTGGTAGCGCTCGGTGAGGATGGACCGGGGCTCGTTCGGGCCGACGCCGTGGCCCGTCTGGCCGATGACGGAGTGCAGGACGACCTCGTTGCCATCCTCGTCGATGCCTGCGGCGTCGCAACCGAGGATCATCGGCAGCTTCTCCTCGGGCAGTCCGACCCCGCGCAGCGACCACAGGTCGTGGTGGTTGAGCGAGGCGGCCTTGACGGTGACGGTGGTCCAGCCGGGACGCACCTCGGGCTCGGGGCGTTCGCCCAGTTCGAGGCCGTTCAGGGGCTGGTCGCGGTCGATTCGGGCGGCGTAGGCAGCGAACATGGCCCCGACCCTAGGGGGCGGCGGGTCCGTGACGGAACCACTCCTCGCTGTGACGCACACCCCACCCCGGCTCCCCCGCCCGGGGGAGCCGCAGCGAGCCGCGAAGGGCCCCGGCCCCGGCCTTGGTGGACCGGGGCCGGGGCCCTTCGGGTGCCGGAGGCGCGTCAGCGGCGGGCGACGCCCTCTGCGCGGGCGGCGGCGGCGACCGCGGCGGCCACGGCCGGGGCGACCCGCTCGTCGAAGGGCGACGGGATCACGCAGTCGGCGGCGAGCTGGTCGCCGACCACGTCCGCGATGGCGTTGGCCGCGGCGATCTTCATGCCCTCGGTGATCCGGGAGGCCCGGACCTGGAGCGCACCGGCGAAGATGCCGGGGAACGCGAGGACGTTGTTGATCTGGTTGGGGTAGTCCGAACGTCCGGTTGCCACGACGGCCGCGTACTTGTGGGCGACGTCGGGGTGGACCTCGGGGTTCGGGTTGGCCATGGCGAACACGAAGGCGTTCGGCGCCATGGAGGCGACGGCCGCTTCGGGCACCGTTCCGCCGGAGACGCCGATGAAGACGTCCGCACCGGCCAGGGCGCTCTCCAGGGAGCCGCTCAGGCCGGCCTTGTTGGTGAGCTCGGCGATCTCCCGCTTGACCTCGGTGAGGTCGTCGCGGTCGCGGCTGACGATCCCCTTGCGGTCGGCGACGGCGACGTCCCCAAGGCCGGCCTCCAGGAGGAACTTGGCGATGGCCACACCGGCCGCGCCGGCGCCGGAGATGACTCCGCGCAGGTCGCCGAGGGTCCGACCGGTCAGCTTCGCCGCGTTGCGGAGGGCCGCGAGGGTGACGATCGCGGTGCCGTGCTGGTCGTCGTGGAAGACCGGGACGTCGAGGCGCTCCTGGAGCTTCCGCTCGATCTCGAAGCACCGCGGGGCCGAGATGTCCTCCAGGTTCACGCCGCCGAAGGACGGGGCGAGCCGGACCACGGTCTCGACGATCTCGTCGGTGTCGGTGGTGGCGAGGGCGATCGGAACCGCGTCCACGCCGCCGAACTGCTTGAAGAGGATGGCCTTCCCCTCCATGACCGGGAGGGAGGCCTCCGGGCCGATGTCGCCGAGGCCGAGCACCGCGGTGCCGTCGGTGACGACGGCGACGACCTGGGACTTCCAGGTGTAGTCGTTGACCAGCTCGGGCTGCTCCGCGATGGCGGTGCACACCTTGGCGACGCCGGGCGTGTACGCGAGGGACAGGTCGTCCTTGTCCCTCAGGGGAACGGTGGCCTGCACGGCCATCTTGCCGCCCCGGTGAAGGGCGAAGACAGGATCGAAGGGCTCCTCCGGAGCTCCTTCCGTAGCGCTGTCGTTGCGAGGATTGACGATCTCCGCTGCCATTGGGTTGACCCCTTAAGTCTTCATTCATTTGAGGGTGGGCCGCTCCTGGTGTGGAGCGGTGGGCGGGTCCCGCGGCCGCCCTGTCTGGCAGCCGCGCGGGCGCGCCGCACAACGCGCCCTGAGCCCCGGATGAGGGGTGTAAGGATCCTTCTTACCGGACGGACGGCACCGCAGACGAGTCTGTATCCCCTCGGTGACACGACTCATACCGACTGCACCCGGGCACAGAAGGATGTCGACACGTCACCCGTTGTCCGGATAGATGGTTTCCACACCCGAATGGCGGCCTTTCACTCGTCCAGATGGCGAGATGGACCGGAGATTTTTCGGTGACGGGGAAGGCATCCCGCAGAAGATCCGGCCTTGATGTACCGGCCTGTCGGGATTCGGGGATCACCCGTTACCCGATTTTGACATCCGTGGCCGTCGGTTTGAGGCGGTCCGAATGGCAAGATGCCGTAATCACACGAGGTCGCGACACTCGAAGATGCGTACGCGACCACCTGGCAACTCCCCTCACACGCCGGAGGAACCCGACCATGACCGCACGCTCCACGCACGGTAAGACCGCCAAGACCCGCACCTCCCGTCTTGCCGCGGTCGCCGCCATCGCGGTCGCCGGCTCGATGCTGCTGACCGCCTGTGGTGACCAGACCGAGAGTGGCTCGACGCAGGAGAGCAGCGCCCCCGCCAACTCCGCCCCGCTCTTCTCGAAGCTCCCGGCCGACATCCAGAAGGCGGGCGTCATCAAGGTCGGCACGGACGCCTCGTACGCTCCGATGGAGTTCACCGAGGGCGGCAAGATCGTCGGCGTCGACCCCGACATCGCCGAGGCCCTGAGCAAGCAGCTCGGCGTCAAGCTCGAGTTCGTCTCGGGCACCTTCGACGGCCTGATCACCTCGATCTACACCGGCCGCCAGCAGCTGATCATGTCCTCGATGACGGACAACAAGAAGCGCCAGGAGGGCCTGGACGACGACGGGAAGAAGATCGGCAAGGGCATCGACTTCGTCGACTACTTCAGCTCCGGCGTCTCCCTGCTGGTCAAGAAGGGCAACCCCCAGAAGATCAACTCGCTCGACGACCTCTGCGGCAAGACCGTGGCCGTCCAGCGCGGCACGATCTACGAGGACACCTTCAAGGCGCAGGCCGCCAAGTGCGGTGACAAGAAGCTGACCATCCAGGCCTTCGACTCCGACGCCGAGGCCCAGACCCGCGTGAAGGCGGGCGGCGCCGTCGCCGACCTGAACGACTACCCGGTCGCCTCCTACATCGCGAAGACCTCCGGCAACGGCAACGACTTCGAGGTCGTCGGCAACCAGAGCGACGTCGGCCTCTTCGGCATCGGCGTCTCCAAGGAGAACACCCAGCTGCGCGACGCGGTCAAGGAAGCGCTCGACGCGATCATCAAGGACGGTTCCTACGCCGCGGCCCTGAAGAAGTGGGACGTCGAGGGCAGCGCGGTCACGTCGGCCACGATCAACGCCGGCAAGTGACCCCTCCTCGTACCACTGAAGGGCAGTCGTCATGACTGACAAGATCAGCAAGGACCCGGCCCCCACGCCGGCCGGGTCCGCCCCCTCGGGCGTCCCGTACGAGGCGATCAAGGCGATCCCCGTGCGGCACTACGGCCGGTGGGTCAGCGCCGTGGTGGTCGTCGCCCTCCTCGGATGGCTCGTCGTCGCCTTCTCCCAGGGTGACGTCGTCTGGGACACCGTGTGGGACAAGGTGTTCGACTCGTCCGTGATCAGCGGACTGTGGAACACGATCATCATCAGCGTCGCCTCCATGGCGCTGGGCCTCGTCCTCGGCGTCGTCTTCGCCGTGATGCGGCTCTCCAAGAACCCGGTGACCGGTGCGGTCGCCTGGATCTACATCTGGTTCTTCCGCGGCACGCCGGTCTACGTCCAGCTGCTCGTCTGGTTCAACCTGTCGCTGATCTTCCAGTACATCGACCTCGGTCCGATCTACAAGAACGAGACCGTGGACGTCATGACGCCGTTCATGGTGGCCCTGCTCGGCCTCGGTCTGAACGAGGGCGCGTACATGGCGGAGATCGTCCGCGCCGGCATCCAGTCGGTCGACGAGGGCCAGACCGAGGCGGCGCACGCGCTGGGCATGTCCCAGACCAAGACGATGGGCCGCATCGTGCTCCCGCAGGCCATGCGGGTGATCGTGCCCCCGACGGGCAACGAGTTCATCAACATGCTGAAGACCTCGTCGCTGGTCTCGGCCGTGCAGTACACGGAACTGCTCCGGGCCTCGTCGAACATCGGCAACACGGCCGGCGCCGTGATGGAGATGCTCTTCGTCGCCTCCATCTGGTACCTGGCGCTGACCAGCGTGTTCAGCGTGGGCCAGTACTACCTTGAGCGGCGCTTCGCCCGCGGTTCGACGCGCAACCTGCCGCCCACCCCGTGGCAGCGCGTCAAGGCGAACCTGACCACCTTCAAGCGATCGGCGGTGTCCGGATGACCGGCCAGCCCATGGTCAAGGCCGAAGGAGTCCACAAGTCCTACGGCGCGGCCCACATCCTCCGGGGCATCGACCTGGAGGTGCAGAACGGCGAGGTCTTCTGCCTGGTCGGCCCGTCCGGCTCCGGCAAGTCGACCTTCCTGCGCTGCATCAACCACCTGGAGCGCATCGACGGCGGCCGGCTCTCGGTCGACGGCGAGCTCGTCGGCTACCGCCAGAAGGGCGACAAGCTGTACGAGCTGAAGGACAGCGAGGTCGCGGTCCAGCGCCGTGACATCGGCATGGTCTTCCAGCGCTTCAACCTCTTCCCCCACATGACGGCCCTGGGCAACGTCATGGAGGCGCCCGTCCAGGTGAAGGGCGAGACCAAGGCGGTGGCGCGCGAGCGGGCCGAGCGCCTGCTCGACCGGGTCGGCCTGCGGGAGAAGATGGGGAACTACCCGTCCCAGCTCTCCGGCGGCCAGCAGCAGCGCGTCGCGATCGCCCGTGCGCTCGCGATGGAGCCGAAGCTGATGCTCTTCGACGAGCCGACCTCGGCGCTCGACCCGGAGCTGGTGGGTGACGTCCTCGACGTCATGCGGGACCTGGCCGAGTCGGGCATGACGATGATCGTCGTCACGCACGAGATGGGCTTCGCCCGTGAGGTCGGCGACTCGCTGGTCTTCATGGACGGCGGCGTGGTGGTCGAGTCCGGCAACCCGCGGGACGTCCTGACGAACCCGCAGCACGACCGGACGAAGGCGTTCCTCTCGAAGGTCCTGTAGGACCCGCGACATCGGGAAGGGGTGGTACGGAGAACCCGTACCACCCCTTCCCGCGCGTCCGGCTACTTCACGGCGAGGACGAGCGCGTCGGAGGGGGAGGACCAGACGGCCCTCGCCTCGCCGAAACCGACGGAACGGAGGGTGTCGGCATGCCAGTGGGCCGAGGGCGTGTCGCCGTCGGCGTGCTCCCCGTAGATCTGGAAGCGGCGGGCGGTGGGCTCGGCGAGGACCGGATCCTCGGCCGCGAGCGCCCACCAGTCGGCCCAGTCGAGGACCCCGGCGGCCTTCTCCCGGTCCATCCGGGCGTGCCGGTGGGCGCGCTCGGCGGCGTTGATGCGGGGGGTGGCCCCGTCGACCATGCGGTCGGCGTTCATGAAGACGCCGCCCTCGCGCACCAGCCCGGCGAGCTGTCCGTAGAGCGCCGTCAGCGGCTCGCCGTGCAGCCAGTGCAGGGCGGTCGCGGTCAGTACGGCGTCATAAGAGCCGTGGGGCAGGCGCGCGGTCCACGAGGGGTCCTTGAGGTCGGCCGCCACGAAGGTGACGCGCCCGTCGCCCGCGAAGGAGCCCTCGGCGATCGCGAGGAGGGCCGGGTCGAGGTCGACACCGGTGCTGGTCGCCTCCGGGAACCTCTTGAGGAGCCGATCCGTGATACTTCCCGTACCGCAGGCGAGATCGAGGACGCGGGGCTTCGGCCCCACCAGCGCCTCGACCATGTCGAGCATCACGCGGAACCGCTCCTCGCGGTCCGGCATGTACCACTCCTGCTGGCGGTCCCAGCTCTCCTGCCAGGCCACCCAGTCGGTTCCGGTCACGGTCGTTCCTCCCCGTGTTCGTAATACCCTCGAAGGGGACACAGCCGTTACCCCTTCCGGTCGAGACACTAGCCCCGCGAAGTAAGGACTACAAGTGGAACTGGCCCATTACTCGGACTTCGCCGTACGCCTGGTCAACACCGAGGAGCCGGCCCGGAACAAGGACGCCCTGATCTCCGTCGAGGTGCTCCGCGACCTCTTCGGCCCCGCCACCCAGATGGCCCGCAGGGTCACCGAGGCGGACCTCCCGCGCTTCCGGGCCGTGCGCGCCCGGCTGCGGGCGGTCTTCACCGCGGCGGACGAGGGGGACCAGACGGGGGCGGTCGACCTCCTGAACTCGCTCCTCCTGGAGTTCCCGGTCAGCCCGCAGATCTCCGGACACGACTTCCTCGACGAGGAAGGCCGGCCCCGCTGGCACATGCACCTCGCCGACCACTCCTCGAACGCGACCGCGGGCTACGCCGCCATCTCGGCGATGGGCCTCGCCTTCCACCTGACCGAGTTCGGCGCGGACCGGCTCGGCCTCTGCCAGGCACCGCCCTGCCGCAACGCCTACCTGGACACCTCCACCAACCGCTCCCGCCGCTACTGCTCGGACCGCTGCGCGACCAGGGCCAACGTGGCCGCCTACCGGGCCCGCAAGCGCCTGGAAGCCGAGCGGTCGGACCGCACGGGGCGCACCGAGGACACCAACCAGGAGAGCCTCACGCCCAGCGAGCGCTGACGCCCCGGCGTCACCGGCCGGTAACGGGCCCGGACCCGCCCGAGGACCAGTTCGGGCGGCACCGCCCCGAAGACCCGGCTGTCCCCCTCGGCGTCCGGGTTGTCACCGAGCACCCACCAGCCGCCGTCGCGTCGCTCGATCAGCCGCTTCACGATGAGCAGATCCTGCTGCAACGGATGGCGCAGCACGGCCACGCAACCGGCCCGCAGCCGCGCCCCGTACTGCACGAGCAACTGGTCCCCGTGCAGCAGCGTGGGCACCATCGAGACGCCCGTCACCTCGGCGATCCCGAACGGAGCAGCGACCTCCGCTCCCCGATCCCGCCCCGACCCCGTCATCCGGCACCTCCCGGTCCGCTCCTGCCTCGACTCGTCCACTCGCACACGAGTCCCATGGTGACCCTGGACTTTTGACCTAAGCCCCAGGGGGCGCCCGCGAAAACGCCCTTCTCACCGAGTAATGTCCCACCTGAGAAGACGATCACGAGGAAGGACGGCTCAATGCTCTCCCGCCTGTTTGCCCCCAAGGTCAAGGTCAGCGCCCACTGCGACCTCCCCTGCGGCGTGTACGACCCTGCCCAGGCCCGCATCGAGGCCGAGTCCGTCAAGGCGGTCCAGGAGAAGTACCTGGCCAACGAGGACCCGCACTTCCGCGCCCGCGCCACGGTCATCAAGGAGCAGCGCGCGGAGCTCGCCAAGCACCACGTCTCGGTGCTCTGGAGCGACTACTTCAAGGCCCCGCACTTCGAGAAGTACCCCGAGCTCAACCAGCTGGTCAACGACACCCTGAAGGCCCTCTCGGCCGCCAAGGCGTCCACCGACCCGAAGACGGGCGAGAAGGCGCTGGAGCTCATCGCCGAGATCGACCGCATCTTCTGGGAGACCAAGAAGGCCTGACCCGGCCCTCTCCCGCCCACTGCTCCACAGCAGGTCAGGGGGCAAAAGTAACGGCCCGCTCCGGGATGACCGGGCGGGCCGCTACCGCTTTCAAGATCCTTTGGGAGAGAAATGGGAGACGAGGCAAAAGACGCTCACCCAGACCGGCGGTGGGCCCAGTTCTCCCCCACCGCCTCCTCGGCCGACTGGGACGCCTCCCAGAGCTTCTGTAGCCCCTGCGCGATGGCGAGCTCCATCTCCCCAGAGGTGTGCGAGTAGGTACCCTCGACGCCCTTCAGCTTGTGGCCCATGCGTTCCTCGACCGCCACCCGCGGGTGCCCCTGGCCATCGAGCCACACCTTGTGCCCGTGTCGCGTGCCGTGAGGAACCATGTCCTCGACCCCCGCAACGGCGGGCAGCGCCTTCTGCGCGGGGCGCCCGCGGCGCTTGGGCTCCTCGTCCTGCCCGTTGAGGAGGGGGTGCCAGAAGCGGCCGTAGAACTGGTCGTCGACTCGGAGCGGCCGGCCGCGCTGCGAGGGGAAGACGAGGATGTCGTGCGCCTTCGTGGCCAGCTGTTCGGCGAGGAGGTCGGCGAGGAACGGCGGGAGGATGAGCGTCCGGTACGAGCTGTACTTCGGCGGGACGAGCGTGAACCCCTTCGGCAGCAGCAGCTTCCGCTTGACCCGGAACCGGGCGCCCGGCTCGATCTCGTTCAGCTCGGCAATCTCGGCGGCCCGGGCCGGGTCCGCAAGGCGAAGCTCAGCGATGGACTCACAGGTTTCCCCCTTGGCCACCTCGTGCTTGGCGTGGGTGGAGAGCCACTGCCCTTGCCACTGCACGCGGAGGTGTCGGCCGTACTCCAACCCGAGGAGGCGGAGTTGGTCGCGGCGGAGCCCGGCGATCTCGCCCATGCGCATGCCGGTGTAGGCCATGGTGAGGATCATGGCGTACCACTGGTCGCCTCGTAGGGCGCGCGCGTTCTCGGCGACGAGGAGGGCTTGCCTGGGGGTGGGCCACACGTAGGTGTCCTCGGTGTCCACGGGTGCGTGCCGTCCGCGGCGCCTCTTCGACTTGGAGGGCATCGGGTTGAACGGGATGAGGCGTTCTTCCACGGCGTCGTCGAGGAGCATTCGCATCATGCCCTCGATGCCGTCGACGTAGTTCTTGCTGAACTCGTCGGCGAGCTTGTTGCGCCAGGCCTTGTAGGCGGTGGCGGTGATGTCGCCGAGGGGGGTGTCTTTCCACTTGGGGAGGATCACGGCGTTCAGGCGGCTGAGGTACGTGCGGTCGCTGGTCTCGGCTACGTCCATGACCTCGACCCACTGTTCTGCCCAGGATCCTAGGGTCTGGCGGCCGTCCTTGGGGTTGACGAAGACCTTCCGTTGGACGTCGGTCTCCTGTGCGCGCCCGTGGTCGAGTGCGTCTTGCTTCGTCTCGAAGCCGCTCTCGGAGTCGTATCGGCCGTCCGGCAGCTGATACCGGACTCGCCAGGTTTTGCCGCGCTTTTCCGCGTATGCCACGGTCCCGCCCTCCTGGTGCGGACGGTGGCCGACAGGCACCCCTGACTGTCGATCACCTACTCATGGACTGCTTACGCGGCCTTGCGGAGCGGGCAGCTCTGCTGGCACGCGTCGCAGTCACCTCCTTGACGCCGGATCAGTTCCCGTGCCTGTCGCCTGATGGTCGGGTCGGTACGGACTTTGGGCGTCGCTACGCACACGATTTTCTCGCCGACCTTGCCCGCCATTCCGATGAACCCGGGCACAGGGTCGTACGCGATGAACTCGTGCATGGGCCTCCCTTCGGTGCGATGGAACCCCAGTGTTGCGAGCATCACACGTTGAACGTTCGACCGAAAGGCATATGTCAGAAGACATATTCGAACCCACCGTAACAATGCCGTTACAGGGGAAAGGTTGTACAGCTACGGGGTTGATTCTTCACTCTTGGGCGGGATCACGCCGCGTTGACGGAGCATCTCCACGATGGCCTTTTCCAGTTCGGCCATCGTCCCGGCCGGCATCTCCGGGGCGACTGCGATGACCACGTCCTGAACGGCCTTCCGGGCTTCCTCGTCGATGTTGACCGCGGGCGCGAACCTTGCCCCATCGGTGACTTCACCCGCGAGGGGCGCTTCCTCGATCCCGTCGAGGATCGCATGGCATGCGCCGGGCGCCCAGCCGAAGGCTTTCTCGACGGCCGCGTAGGTGACGTCGCGAACGGTCTGCGCGTTCTCGACGCGCATGTAGGTCGTGTGCGTCAGGCCTGCCGCCTTGGCTGCTTCGACCTTGTGCCAGCCGAGTTCTCGGCGGCGGCAAGTCACGAGCTTGGCGAGTCTGAGCCTGTCGGCGGGGCCGGGGGTGGTCATACGCACATGCTCCCAGGAACTCCCAGGTACCGCCAGGAACGGCTTTCAGCCTCTATCGCTCTGTGACTCCCCCTTGAACCTCCCTTAAGGATCGACAGTCACCTCCTGGCAACTCCTGCCAGTTACTACCTAGTACTGCTAGAAGCTGCTAGCAACTCCTGCTAGATTCTCTACATGCAGGCACCCCGACCCACTTTCGAGGTGGACGGGGCGGCGATCCGCAAGATCCGCATGTCACGCGGCCTACCGATCGCTGACCTCGCCCGTCGCACAGGCATCACCCCCAGCTACCTCTCGCGGCTGGAAACAGGCGGACGCCGCAACATGCGCCCGCCGAAGTACACGGCCCTCCGCGAGGCACTCGGCCTGCCGCCCGACAGTCCCCAGCTCCTCGCTCACAGCGAGACCGACACCGAATGAGGTGACCCGAATGCCCGCCACCGCGCTTGTGGAGGACTTCACCGACGTCACGGAGACCGCCAGGCGTCTCGGCATCGGCGTCCGCCGTCTCCGCGACGGCGTCAACCACATGGGCTTCCCTGCCCACCGCATGGGCCGCCGGCTGATGTTCAGCCCGCAGGACCGGGCGGAGATCGCGGAGATGCACCGCATCCCCGCGCAGCCCAAGCGCCGTCGCCGCGCTGCCTGATCCCCCGAAAAGAACGGGGCCGCCGGACCCTGGCCGGTCCCTGGCAGCCCCTGCGAACCCACTGAATGGAGTGGATCCATGAACAACCCTATCCCGACCCCGACGTTCGGCGATCAGAACGGTGTGCTAGAGCTGTTCGTCTGGCTGGCCCTGGAACAGCCGTCGCTGCCCACCCCGTACATCTCGTTCGCCCGGTACAGCACGCCGTACGTGACCGTGTCGGTCGATCACGGCGACTTCGAGGCATGGCGGACGGCCCTCGGATTCGATGCAGCCGAGGTGCGGTTGCGGTCAACGGAGACGTACTCGTTCCTGGATATCGGGGGCGTGTACTCGAAGACGCTCGGTCGCCGTGAGGTGTCGTGTCGGGTGGTTCTGTCCGGCTCCGGCCTGCCGATTCTGGCGGAGCGTCCGGCGGCCGAGCTGGTGGAGCGTGCGGCGTGAATGCGCGGCGTGTGCGTGCGGCGGAGGGTGTGGTTCTCGCTGCGTTGAAGGGGCGGCAGACGGCTGCGGGGATTGCGGCGGCGTTGGATGCGGCGGGCTTGCTGCAGTCGTCGGAGACAGCGGCCGAGTTGGTGCGGCTGCGGTCCTTGATGGACGCGAAGCCTCTCGACCTCACCGAGGAGCAGCGTGACGCGTTGAGCGACGCCGGGAATCGGGCGCTGAACGACCACTACCACGAGGACTTGTGCCACTGCCGTGAGTGGCCGACCAGCTGTGTGACCCGCGGCTACTTCCCGGGTATGTGGGACACGGGCGCTTTCGACATCGGTCTCGGCGCGGTGCTGGGCCTGTGGGAGTCGATGCGTGCCGACGCCGCTTCAGCTCGGGTGGACGAGTTGGAGGCGGAGCGGCACTCGACGAACGAGGCGCTGTCCGACGCGGCCAAGCAGCTGCGGGTGCAGCGCGACCGGATCGCCGAGTTGGAGGCCTCCGCCGGGAAGGTTGACTCCAACTTCTACCGGCCCGGCTACACGTACACGGACGTGGACTCGAAGTACGACTGGAAGTTTCGCTGCGACTTGGTGACCACTCACCCCGAGGACGGCGAGCGAACGGCGCTGGGGTGGCGGCATTTCAAGGGCGTGTGGGAGCCGTACGAGTACGGCGAGGACGACTGGGACGTCCAGCAGTTCGTGCCCACGAAGGTCGCCAGGAAGACGGTTCCGCAGCAGCGGCAGCTGGAGGATCCGCACGACTCGGATCTGCACCACGACTACGCGCTCGGCCGCGACCTGCCGACCATCCCGCGGCAGGTAACCGGCCGCTGCCCCCGCTGCGGCGGCACGTTCGAGGACTGCACCTGCGGAGGTGCCGCATGAGCGAGATCGTCGAGCCGGGTCTGTACCCCGATCTCACCGCCGAGGAGTACCACGCCCAGCGGACGTCCCTGTCGTCGACCGGCGCCCGCATCATGCTCAAGGCGCCCGCCCTGCACCGGTACGAGCAGGACCACCCGCAGCCCCGCCGCGACACGTTCGACTTCGGCACCGCCGCCCACCGCGTCGTCCTCGGTGACGGCCCGGAGCTGGTCGCGATCGAAGCGACTGACTGGCGGACGAAGGCAGCCCGCGAGGAACGCGACGAGGTCGCTGCGGCCGGCGGCATCGGTCTCCTCGCCGCGGACTACGACCGGGTTCACGAGATGGCGGATGCGATCCGCCGTCACCCGATCGCATCCGCCCTGTTCGCACCGGGTTCCGGGCGCCCGGAACAGTCCCTGTTCTGGCGCGACGAGCGGACCGGCATCATGCGGCGGGCCCGGACGGACTGGCTGCCGAACCCGCGTGATGGCCGACTGATCGTCCCTGACTACAAGACGACCGTGTCCGCTCACCCGGAGGCGCTGGCCCGGTCGGTGGAAACCTACGGCTACCACCAGCAGGCGGCCTGGTACCTCGACGGCATCCGGGCCCTGGAGCTGGACGAGAAGCCGGCGTTCCTCCTGGTGTTCCAGGAGAAGACCGCTCCGTACCTGATCACCGTGGTCGAGCTGGACATGCCGACGCTGCGGATCGGGGTCGCGAAGAACGAGCGCGCCCTCGACATGTACCGCATGTGCGTCGAAACCGGCCGCTGGCCTGGCTACGTGCCCGAGCACGAGCCCTTCTACCTCTCCCTGCCCGCGTGGGCGATGAACCGTGACACCGAGGAGTACCTGTGAGCCAGCAGCAGATGGAGCGTATGAACCCGGCAGCGATGCCGGAGCGGGTTGGGCAGGGCACGGCGGTCGAGCAGTCCCGTGCGGTGGCCGAGGTGCAGGCCGCGATCGTCGTGGCCCAGCAGTGCCCGCGGAACATCTCGGCGGCGATCGCGGAGATGCGGCAGGTGTGCACGCAGCCGTTCCTCGCCGAGCGGGCGTTCTTCCGCTACTCCCGGGGGCAGGGCGCGATCTCGGGCCCGTCGGTGCACCTGGCGCGGGCGCTGGCCTCGTGCTGGGGGAACGTCGACTACGGCCTTGTGGAGATGCGCCGCGACGACGCGTACGGCGAGTCGGAGATGAAGGCGTACGCGTGGGACGTCGAGAAGAACACCCGCACGTCGTCGACGTTCATCGTTCCGCACAAGAGGGATCAGAAGAATGGTCCGAAGCAGCTCACTGACATGCGGGACATCTACGAGAACAACGCCAACAACGGTGCCCGCCGCGTGCGTGAGGCGATCTTCGCGATCCTCCCGTCCTGGTTCGTCGAGGAGGCGAAGGAGTTGTGCTCCCAGACGCTCCGGGACGGTGGTGGTAAGTCGCTGCCTCAGCGGGTCGCTGACGCCATCCGGGCTTTCGAGGGCATCGGCGTCACGGCCGACCGCATTGAGGGGAAGTTCGGCCGGCTGTCGGGGAAGTGGACCGAGCACGACGTGGCCCAACTCCAGGTGATCTTCCGGTCGATCCAGCAGGGCGAGATCTCGGCCGAGGAAGAGTTCCCTTCGCGGGTCACCCTCGACGAGATCACCTCGACGCAGCCGGGCGGTGAGGCGTGATGCGACTCCCCTTCATCTCCCGCCGCCGTGCGGCTGCCGCTGTCGCTGTCGCGACGGCCGGGATCCGCGCCGACCTCGAAGCCACCCAGGCCGAACTCGCTGACCTGCGTGCCGACCTGGCGAAGCGCGAGCAGCCCGCCGCCGTCGAGCACACCGAGCTGTGGTCCCTCATCGACTGGTCGCTGTGGGGCTCCGGCATGGGCGACGTGTTCCGCGAGCAGCTGGCCGACCAGTTCATCGCCGCCATCACCTCGGAGCAGCACGCCCAGGCGCTGCGCCTGATCGATGCCTGGACCGAGAGCGGCCGTCTGCCGCTTGGGCGGCGCTGCTACGAGGACCAGCAGCGCCGTCTGCACCGCGCCCTGCGCGCGGTCGCGGCCGAGCGTCGGCAGGCCGCCGCGTACCGGCGCACGATCAGCCGGCTGACGGATCAGCTCCTTGACACGACCGGCTACCAGGGCGAGCCGCTGCTCCCCGCGGCCCGGGCTGTGCTCGGGATCAAGGAGGACGCGTGACCACCGAGTCTCCCGCGCCCGGGATGACGACTCCCCTCCCGGGCGCGGGCACCAACCGCGGCCACGGATCACCCACCTGGGTCTTCACGAAGCGATGCAGCTGCAAGAAGTGCCGTGCCGTGAAGAACGCCTACCAGCGGCAGGTGTATCGACGCCGCGGCTACGGCACCTGGCAGCCGTACATCGACGCCACCCCGGCCCGCCAGCACCTGCTCATGCTGCATCGCGCCGGCATCTCCTACAGCCAGATCGGCAGGCAGTCGGGGCTGCATGAGAACCACGTGCGCCGCATCGCCAAGGGCCGCTCCAAGCAGGTACGCCCGGCCACGGAGCAGGCAATTCTCGCGCTCACCGTCGAGGGCATGCAGCGGAAAGTCCTGCCGGTCACGGGCAGCGCACGCCGCTTGCAGGCGCTCGTTGCCATCGGCTGGCCGTTCTCCACTCTGGCCACGTACGTCGGCATGGACCCGCGGAGCGTCTGCCGGATCACCTACCAGCGGTTCATCTTCAAGTCCACGGCTGACTCGATCGCCGCAACGTACGAGCAGCTGAAGGCGCAGACGCCTGAGGACCACGGTGTCTCGCGGGTCGGTGCCCAAAAGTCCCGGGCGCTCGCGGAGCGTCGGGGCTGGCGGGATCCGCTGTGGTGGGACGACATGGGTCACATTGACGACCCCGCGTTCGATCCGGCGCAGGCGGAGCAGCCGCTCAACTTCCATGAGCAGGCCAAGCTGCGCGCGACGGAGATCCTCCACCTCGCGTCCTATGGCGCCACCCCGGAGGAGATCGCCGACCGGCTCGGACTCAAGCGGCAGTACGTCGTCGAACGGCTCCGCGAGCTCCGCAACGCTGCCTGACCCCGCCGCCCGGGGCCACCGTGCCCCGGGCCTCGAACCACCCACCCCCGCACTACCTGAGAGAAGGCCAGCGTTGAGCGTCGAAGCCACCGTGTGGGCGCTGAAGTTCGCCCCGCCGATGCCGCCGCAGTACCTCGGCACGCTCCTCGGCCTGGCTGACCACGCCGACCCTAAGGGCCGAGGCGCGTACCCCTCGATTCCGACGCTTGCTGCGTACACCTGCAAGTCCGAGCGGTCCGTGCAGCGTGACCTCAAGGGCCTGCGGGAGACCGGGCTGATCCGGTCGGGCGACGAGTCTCTCGTGGCCCATATCCCGGCCGACCGTCGGCCCGAGGTGTATGACCTCGCGGTCGAGCGGGTGGTGCCGGGTGGTCGGGCTGGTGATGAGGAGGCTCGGGCGGCGGTGGCGAAGCTGGCGTCGTCTCGGGCTCGGGGCGGAAAGAAGTCCGGGGTGACGTCCACGTCACCGGGACGGGGTGACGCCCACGTCACCACCGGGGTGACGCCCACGTCCGAACGGGGTGACGTGGACGTCGCGAACGGGGTGACGCCCACGTCACCCAAACCATCCTTTGAACCACCCACTAACCCCCCGATGAACCAGGGGGGGTACGGGGTGACGCCCACGTCACCCCGCCCGGCGCCCATCGATGACGACGGTTTCACCCTCACCGACGCCATGCGCCGATGGGCCCTCGACACCTTCGGCCCCACCATCAACATCGACTACGAGACCGCCCAGTTCGTCGACCACCACCGCGCCGAAGGCAGCCGCCGCAACAACTGGCCAGCCGAATGGCAGAAGTGGATCCGCCGCTCCGCCAAGTGGGCATCCGAACGAGCCACCCGCCCGCCCCTCCGCGCCGTGTCCGGTGGCTGGCAGCCCTACCAGAACCCGATCGACCCATCCGTGTACGAGAACGGATTCTGACCATGCCCGAACCGATCATCCTCGACAACGCCGCCGCCATGGCCCGCCTCAACGCCGGCCTCGCCGCCCGCGGCATGGACCAGGTACCCGCCGGCCCCGTCGAAGACAGCCCCACCCCCGACGAACCCGGCCACCCCGAATACCACCGCCGCCAACGCGCCGAATGGGCCCTCGACCGGTGGGCCGCCGCCACCCCACCCCGCTACAAGGAAGCCGACGCCATGCACCCCGTCGTCCAAGCCTGGTCCGCCCGCGTCGCCGCCAACCCCACCACCGCCGGAAACCTCCTCCTCACCGGCACCACTGGCACCGGCAAAACCCACCAAGCCTACGGCGCCCTCCGCCGCATCGCCGAAGCCGGCCCCTCCGTCTACGAGATCCGCGCCACCACCGCCGCCGACATGTACGGCCTGCTCCGCCCCAAGGGCTCCGAGCGCGGCGCCGAGGAAGAACTCCGCCGCCTCGCCCGCGTCCCCCTCCTCCTCCTCGACGACCTCGGCTCCGCCAAAGCCACCGAGTGGACCGAGGAAGTCACCTACCGGCTGGTGAACGAGCGGTACAACGCCTGTCGCCCCACCATCTACACCTCCAACCTGCCCGCCCGCGCTCCCCTCGACGAGCAAGGCCGGCCACTCGGCCCGGACCTCACCAGCGCACTCGGCGAACGCATCGTGTCCCGCCTCTCCGAGGACACCACCGTCGTCCCCATGACCGGCAACGACCGCCGCCGCCGAGGCGCCGCATGACCCACCGGTGCCCGCCGAATTGCCACCGCTGCCCCGACCTCGACGACGACGTCATGCCCGGCTGCATGGGCACCGCCTCCAACCAAGGCCAGCCCGAAACCGCGCGACTCCTCACCTGGTGCACCTGCTCCGCCAACCGCTCTCTTCCCACCGAAGACAGCAACGCCGCACGCATCGCAGCCCTCGAAGCCCGCATCGCCGAATTGGAGGCACGCCAGTGACCGCGGCCCGGCGTCTCGCAGACGCCCTCAACGAAGCCACCCCCACCGGAACCTTCGGCGGACCACGCCCACCCCTCCGCCCCTGGACCCCCCAAGAACAGTACGAACACCGCCGCACCCTCCTCGACGCCCTCAACGGCTGGGACTGGAACGACCCCTACAACACCACCCGCCGCACCCGCGAACGCGACCGCTACCAAAACCGCACACCCACCACCCAGGAGCAGCCATGACCTTCGCCTACGTCGCCACTATCGGCGCCACCCCCACCCACAGCGCCACCACCCTCCAGGCCGCACAGAGCGCCGCGCTCACCGCCGAAACCCGGTACAGCACCGCCGACCAGTACGAGCACCGCTGGGACGAGCACCGCCCCGGCCAGACCTGGCGCCTCATGCAGCGCCGGAAGGACCGCAAGGGCCGCTACGCGTGGACCCAGCGCGCCGTCCACGCCGTCGAGCACATCACCACCTGACCCGCCCACCACGAAGGAGATCCGACCATGCCGCTCTTCCTTCTCGGCCTCGCCCTCGGCGGCCTGTCCGGAGGCATCACCTACGGCCTCACCGCTGACGGGCAGCTCGCCGCGATCGTCGCCGCCATCGCCGCCGTACTCACCTGGCTCGGCCTCGCCACCCTGCTCATCGCCGACGACTGACCCGCCCACCACCCAGGAGCAGACATGAACCTCGACTACCCCTACGACGCCGACCCCACCGACCACGACTACATCCACCCCACCGACCGCCCCACCGAATGGGCCCGCATGGCCACCGACTACGCCCACGCCGGCCGCACCCTCCCCGACATCGCAGCGCTCCTCTGCATCAGCGAGGACACCGCCGCAGCCCTCCTTCAGGAAGGGCCAGCATCGTGAGCGCCTGCAAGTGCCTCCGCTGCCGCACGACCGACCAGCCCGCCGAGGCTCCCGTCGTACACGAGCCGGTCACCCTTCCCGACCAGCCGCGCCCTTTCCGGGTCCACCACCCCGAAGGTCGTACCCAGGACTGCACCCTCCACCCCGACGGGCATCTCACCACCGTCATGGCCGGCCAGCAGTGGGTGTCCGCACTCGACTTCGACGAGATGCGCGCCACGTCCTGGGAGCGCGCGCACATCGAGTGGGACCCGGCCCCTCTCCTGGACCCCGCTCCCACGCCCGAGCCCGAGCCCGTGCAAGCCGCGCTCATCCCCGCCGTCTGACCCCGACGCAAGCCGGCCCCGCTCGCGGGCTATGCGAGCGGGACCAGCCACAACATCCCACACCCCGAAGGAAGCAGCACCAACCATGAACATCGCCCTCACCGCTTACGGCATCGTCCAGATCACCCTCACGACCGAGGAGGCCGCAGCCGTCCGCGACGACCTCGGCGGCATCCCGGCCACGAAGGTAAGCACGCCTGGCGACAAGCTCCACAGCCTCCTGGAAGCCGTCACCGGCGCCAAGGAGACCCCGGCCAAGAGCTACGAGGAGCTCAAGGCCGAGTGCCTCGCCGCCGAGGCAGACGCCGACATCGCGGCCCACCCCAGCCGCCTCTGACCCCGTCCGTCCGTGGGGCTGTCCGTCCGGGCGGCCCCCACCGCATCCCACCACTAGGAGCCACACGCCGTGACCGAGCAGACCGTCCGCACCCCCTACGCCCACAAAATCCGATACGGCGTAACAGGCGCACCCCACCTCCCCAATCCCGACCTCCCCGCTTTCGGCGTCATCCCCGCACTCGTCGAGCTCATCTACTCTGCCGCCCGCGGTGACCGACCGGCCCGTATCAGCGCCTCCGTGACTGGCTACCTCACGCGCAACGGGACGAAGGTACGGCCGGGAAACAAGGTGGCCCAGCACTACGTCGACGGCCCCGACGGCTGGCCGGAGTGGCTCGCGGCCGAGGCCCGGCATCACGCGCCCGTAGTCCGGAACGCCGCTCGTGTAGCCGCCCGCCAGACCACCAGACAGGACGACACCGACTGCCCCGCCTGCGACGCCGGCATCGAGCACACCGAGCACTGCCCGACCCCCGAGACCCACAACTGGGGATGCGGCTGCCCCACCGACGAGAAGCCCGCCGCAGACCGCCGCGATGCCGACCAGCCGGACCCGACCACCGCCAACGACCCCACCACCGCTGTCGAGCCGCAGGACCACCCCGGCGCCGACCTGTACGCCCGCCTCCGCGCCGCCGGCGAGGACCACGACACCGCGCAGGCCCTGATCTACGCCCACGCCCGCATGACCATCCGCCAGCACACCGCGACCCACGACGACGCCCCCTTCATCCGGCCTTGCTCCTGTGGCATCACGGCGCCGCACACGTTCTGCCCGCCCACCTGGGACACCGGAACCAACGACGAGGCCGCCCCCGCTGTCGGGCAGCCGGCCGAAACACCACACACCGACGAGGCCCGGCCGCCCGTCCACCGATGGGCCGCCGAGCTGCACGACCCGCTCGCCGACGAGTGGGTACCCGGCACCCGCTACTCGGACCGCGACCGCGCCGTAGCCGCCCTCGCCCACGCCCGCGCCGTCGGATCCACCTGGAAGGACGGCACCCCCGTCGACCGCCGCCTCGTGCGCGAGGACACCACCTGGACCGTGGAGGACAAGCGATGACCCAGCCCACCAACCAGCAGGCCTACGACAACCTGTACGACGGGCTCACCAAGGGCGTGCAGCACGCACAGATTCGAGGCCACCTCCTCGACCAGTACCGGGCCGCTGTCCTCCGCGAAGCCGCCGAGCTCATCCGCACAAGAGCCGAAGACGGCGACTTCAACGCCCCCGAGTACGGCTCCCACGAGAACGTCCTCGAAGCCGCCGACATGCTCGACCAGAAGGCCGAGGAGGCCCACACGTGACCCCCGCAGACGAACTCCGCGCCGCCGAAGAGCGCCTCCGCATGGGCGACCACCGCATCGACATCAACCTCCGCAACCACCTCCGCACCCTCCTCGACACCGCCGCCGACACCGTCACCGCCTACCCCGAGCTCGGCGACGACCACGACCGCGACACCTGCGACGACTACGCCTGCGACCTCATCGGCGCCACCCTCGACCTCGCCCGCGCCCTCAACGGAGACCCCACATGACCCAGCCCGCCGAGCACTGCGGCCACCAGCCCGACCCCGTCATCGGCCAACCCACCGAATGCGTCCTCCGCCCCGGCCACAAAGGAAGCCACGCCGACCACACCGGCATGCGCTGGTGGATGCGCCAGCCCAGCGCGAACCCCACCGTCCAAGGCCGCTGTCCCGCCTGCCACGCCACCAGCCTCTTCCTCGGCACCGGCGGCCACGTCACCTGCGCCCGCATCGACTGCCCGAACCCCTGCGCAGCCGACGACCTCCTCCACCAGCCAGCCGCCCAGCCCGCCGAGCAGTGCTGCGTGTGCGGCAGCCCCGACGTCACCTACCACAACTACCGCGAGCAGCCGTTCTGCTGGCCCTGCGCCAACTGCCAGTGCGGACTCAACCCCTGCGTCCGCGAAACGCTGTACAAACCCACCCAGCAGGCCGAGCGGCACACCGTCGACACGATCACCAGCGACGCCCTCGACGCCCTCTACGAGCAGCTCGAAGCCGCTCAGCAGACCGAACTCGCCCGCCAGCTCGCCACCTGCGACAAGGCGTTCGCCTCCGCCACGCTTCGGGCCGCCCAATCCGGTGCCCGCGCCAAGCGGGCCGAAGCCGAGCTGACCGCGCTCAAGGCCATTGCCACCGGCTACTGCGGGCACTGCGGCCGAGGCGACTGCTCCCCCACCGCCCAACAGTGGCTGGACCAGCGAGACCGAGCCAACAAGGCCGAGGCCACCATCGAACGCGTCCGTACCTGGGGCGCCCAAACCCAGCACGGCGCTGCAGCAGCCGAAGTCCTCGCCGCCCTCGACGAGGAACAACCCGGCCACCGCTACCTCTCCACCAGCTGCCTCCACGACCACCACGACTACTGCAACAACAACCGCGGCATCGCAGGACCCAAGAGGTCGGCACAGTGCAAGTGGTGTCCCGCGCCCTGCATCTGCCACTGCCACAACGGCGGGGAGCAGCCGGCGGGCAGCGACTCAAGCGACTGAACCCCAGACACAGCGACGGGGCGTGCCCAGTCCGCCAAGACTCCGCAGGCACGCCCCACACGGTGCGATCACCGTACCGCCCCGCCACCACAGGAGCACCACGATGACCACCACCGCCACCGCTCAGCAGCTTCAGACCGTCGCCCTCCTCTGGCCCGACCTCCACGAAGCCCTCGCCGACCGCACCCAACACGCGTGGCCCCCGCCCCAGCTCCGCAACTACCTCGACGCCCTCGGCCACCACGACCCCACCGACGCCGCCGCCCTCCGCGCCCTGGAACGCAACCCCGACCAGCTCGGCACCCGACCCGTCCCCGTGAACCTGCGGATCATGGACACCATGCGCGCCGTCGAAGCCGTGCTCTACGAAACCGCCGACCAGATCGCCGCCGCCAACCAACACAACGTCCACACCAGCCACCCCCACCGGTGGTCATTCACCGGACGCCGCCCCGGAGCCATCCACACCGCCCTCTGGCTCGCCGCCCGCGCTGACGGCGTGTTCTGGCCCGGACGCGCCCTCACCGAGCCCCAACACCGCCACCTCGGCCGCATCGCCCGCGAAGCCCTCCACCGCGTCGAGACCGCACTCGACCTCGCCCACGGGCAGCGCGAACTGTCCGGCGACCACCGATGCCCCTGCGGCGGGCGCATCGTCATCCGCGGCGGCGGCGGCGACCAGCCCACCGCCAACTGCCGAGGCTGTGGGGCACTCTGGACCGAGCGCGGCATCGTCGCGGCCTGACCCCGGACAGCACAAAGGCCCCCACCCAGCCGGGCGGGGGCCACGGGGCGCGGCTACGGGCGCCACGCCTCGTCGTAGTCGGCATGGCCGGCATACGGCAGGGCCAGCAGGCGCAGCGTCGGGCACGGCCACGCCTGCTCGGGAAACTGCTTCGGCGACTCGCAGGAGCGGCAGACCCTGGTGGTGTTGTAGTACTGGGCGCCACCCCCACCGCACAGGACTGCCGGGCCGTGCCGCTCCACGATCCGCCGCTTGGCGTCGACCTCGGCGAGCACCCGCGCCGGATCATGACGGGCGATGTGCACGCCGCGCCACGCTCGGGTGCAGGCGGTGACACGCTCGAAAGAATGGTCCACGTCCACGCGTCGCGTTCCTGTCGGTTCGTTCTCGTCGAAGGCCGTCCAAGTCTCCGGGGCTTCGATCACCCGCTCATCCTCGTCGAGGCGGGCGGTCAGGAACTCCACCAGATCCACTGTCACCCCTCCTCCGCCTTCGGCCGCTTCGTCCCGCGCTTCCCCGCCGCGATCTGCTGCGCGCGGGTTGGGTGCACACCGCCAAGAGCCTCCTCGGCGATCTGCTGCCACGTCATCCCCTTGGCCTTCAGCGCCTTCACGCGCTCCTGCCGCAGCTCCCGCAGCCGAGCGTGGTGCGCCGGCCACGCCTCCAACACAGCAGTCGCCGCGCGCGCGGCCTCCGCGTCGTCCTCGATGGCCTCCAGGGCCTCGATCGCCTCCACCAGCCTCCGCGCCTCCTCGGGTTGGTCCGCCATCCCGCTCCTCCGTTCCTGTGGAAGTGCGGCTGCACACCACGATAGACCCTAGGGTCTTGCATCACTAGACCCTAGGGTCTAGCTTGTGTGGTGCGAGGCCGCTCCCTGGTCTCTCACGCAGTCGGCCCCGGCCGGAGGTGCAACTCCGCCGGGGCCAGCCCATCCCTGAACACGACAGGAGCAGGCTGATGCACGACTCTACGCACCTCACCCAGCCCGACGAAGCCCTGCGACTCGCTCGCAACGGCGCACTCCGCCTCGGCGTCCTCCAGCTCGCCCTCGCCGACCGCCTCGACGCCGAACACGCCGACCACCCCATGACCCAGAAACTCGCCGAGGCGCAGGCGCTGCGCGTGACCGAGGCCACCTACGGCGAGGGCACGTACTCCGACCATGTCGAGAAGGCCCTCATCGACTCCCTCCCGCTCATCCTCCCCGGCGAGACCCGCGACACCTACGCCGCCCGCCTCCGCCTCGAAGCGACGGGAGTCGTGGCCTGATGGACACCCCCACCTACGAGCCGGCCCCCGAGCCGGACCGCGCCCCTCGGTCGAACCGGATCGTCGACGCTCCCGCGACACCGGCCGCGTGCGCCGAGGACTACGCCGCGGCGCCCGACGTTCGGGCCACGCTCGACAAGCAGCGGAGGGCCGCCTGATGCGCTTCCTCCACCTCCTCGCCTACCTGATCGGACGGCACCTGTGAACCGAATCGTCTGGTGGGCATCCCTGCTCGTCATCGGCGCCGCCGCCGCCGGCATGACCGGCTGGTCCCTCTACGTCGTCGCCCACGACCTCTACGGCGTCCCCCACTACCTCGCCCTACTCACGGCCGCCGTGTTCGACGGCGCCGCCATGGCGTGCCTGTACCTCGCCTCAGCCGCCACGAACGAGGGCCGGTCCGCTGCCGGCCCGCGGCTCGCCGTGTTCGCCCTGGCCGCGGTCTCCGTCAGCCTGAACGCCAAGCACGCCGACCACATCAACGGCGGCGTGCCCGCCCTGCTGCTGTTCGCCGCGCCGACCGCCGCCCTGCTGATCGTCGCCGACCTCGCGTGGGCCGCGACCCGAGCCCGGAAGCGCGCAGCGGCCGGCGACCGCCCCGTGACCCTTCCCCGCTACGGACTGTGGGGCTGGATTCTCGCGGGCGAGCAGGCGTGGGCCGCGACCCGGGCGCGTGCGGTCAACCACGTGACCAGCACGGATGCGATCCGGACCGAATCCGAACCGCGCCTGGAACACTCCGCCACCGCGAAGCTGCGCGCCCACTTCGAGAACATGGACCCCGACGAGGCAATCCGCCTCGCACACTCCGCGAAGCCAACCACTCCGCCCGCCGAACTCGCCGCCGAGCTGGTCTCGTACGGCGTCCACGTCAGTGCCGTGCAGGTCGCGCTCGTCCTCGGCTACCAGCCACCAAAGGTCTGGGTCGAGCGCCCGACGCCCACCGGATCCGGTCCGGAATCGGCCCTCCCCCCAGGAGGTGAGAAGCCGCTGACCGGCCCGGACCCTGATCCGAACCAATCCGGACCGACCCCAGTCACCGTCCTGGACGCAACGAAGCTCGTCGCGCAGCGCGGTATCTACGACGAGGTCGACGCGACCGCCGAGGTGTCCCGGCTCCTTGGCCGGCCCGTCCGCCAGGACACCGTTCGCCGCTACCTCAACGACATCCCGGAACCGAAGCCGGAGCCGAACCCGACCCCCGAGGTCGGGCAAGGCGGCGGGGGGTACAACTGATGCCGTACACCGTGATCAGCCTCGGCGGCGTCACCACCGGACTCGCCATCATCGCCATGTTCCTCATCCGCTGGTACTTCAAAGAAGGCCGCCGCTGGACCGCACTCCTCCCCTTCGTCTTCGCCCTCATCTACGGCATGCTCGCCGCCCTCTCCGCCTACAACTCCGTCTCCGCCCTCGGCGCCATCACCTGGCTCGGCATCTGGGCAGGCAACTTCGCCGGACACATCGGCCTCGTCTGGGGCGTCGGAGGACAGGACCGCGACGTCACCCGCGCCACCCCCCTCGTCCTCGACTCCGGCGGCTACGTCGTCCTCCTCCTGCTCACCGTCGTGATGGTCGCGCTGCTGCTGTGGGCACGGAAGCACATCCCCGCCGGGAAGATCGTCGCCGGGTCGCTCTCCGGCGCTCTCCTCTCCCTGGCCGGCACCATCGCAGGCATCGCCGCCGTACCCCTCGCCTCGGCCGTGAACGCCCTCGGCTCCCCGATCACCACCTACTTCTGATGGACGACACCACCCCCACCACAGGAGAGGAGCAGGCAGCCGCCGCGGAGCAGCGCACCGAACGCGCCGCAGCCGGCTGCCTCCTCGCCATCGCCATCGGAGTCGGCGGGGCCGTCGCCGTCGCCGTCCCGGAGACCGCCTACTACGCCGCCGGCCTCGGGACCGCCATGGCCCTCCGCAAGACCCGCAGCTGGATCGCCGGGCGCCGCGAACACGCCGACGAGCAGTTGGAAGAGGCCGACCCCGTCGACATCGTCGCCGTTCTCCTAAGCCTCTCCCAAGGCCAGGAGAACGTCCGCCTCACCCAGCTCCAAGAGGCCGCCGGCCTGCCCGACACGAAGGCCGTCCGCGCCCTCCTCGACGAGGCCGGCATCCCCATCCGCCCCGGCGTCCGCGCGGGCGGGAAGAACGGGCCCGGCATCCACCGCGACGACATCCCCCGCGAGGAGGCACCCCCTTCCGGGCGTTGTTTGTGCAGGTCACATGCCAACACCAACGCCAACAACACCAGCGAAGAGGGGACCGAGAAGGGGTTGCGTGTAGACCCCATCGGCCAAGCCGGGGCCGTCATCCACACCCCCGCCGAAGCCAACCGCCACCACACCATCAGCCGCTGAAGGGAATGATGAACAACATGGACGACCTGACCACGTTCCTCCGCGCCCGCCTCGACGACGACGAGCGCCGCGCCCGCCGCGGCTACTACAGCGACACGCACTGGGATCTCTTCACCCCGAGCGCCCACCTGCGGGCGTGGAAGGCATGGCGCGAGCACTTCCCCCGCGAGGAGTGGGACGTGAAGGCTAACGACGTCATCGCCGACGCGTCCCGAGACGCAATCCGGGAGCGCATCACCGCCCATGAGGAGGAACGCTCCACACGAATGCTGGCCGAGGTCGACGCTAAGCGGCGCATCCTGCGGGCGCACGATAAGTGGTGCGCTGGGGAGTGCGAAGCGAAGTACCCCGAGGGGGGCTTCGACGCCGCTCACTACTGGGCGATCAAGTCTCTCGCCGCCGTGTACGCCGACCATCCCGACTACCGCGCCGAGTGGCGGCCGTAGCCGCTGTCAGCCCCCGCAAGTACCGTAGACACATCCCATCCGAGCTTCGACGGCTGCAACTCGGACCCCGCCCCGCCCCCGGAACAGCGCCCGGACGGCGGGGCACTACACCCGTAGTTGCAATCCGGCCGCCCCTGCCCCATGATGGAGACGCCTCCGGCATGCCCAGACACACGGCCCCACCACCACGGTCGGGGCCTTCGCCATGTCACGACACGGACACACCGCCACCCCACACGCGCCACGTCCGACACCCTGGCCCGATGCGCAGACACACCACCGCCACCGCCCTCGCAACCACACTCCTCCTACTGACCGGCTGCAGCAGCGGCAGCAACGACCCCAAGCCGCCGGCGCCCACAACCACAGCCACCGTCGACACCGAAGCAGCCGCTCAGGCCTGCACCAACGCCGTCTACGCCGCCATCCAAGACGCGAAGACCGCCACCGACCTCCCCAAGCCCCCCGAGTGCGCCAGCATGGCCGAGGCCGACTACCTACAGACCGTCCTCGCCGTCATCCAACAGACCAACCAAGACGGCCAAGACGCACTCCAGAAGGCCATCGAGGACGCGGCCTCCGCAGCCACCCCCGGCTCCTAACCCCAAGGAGGCGCCCGTGCCCGGCAACCCCCGCAACGGGCGCCCCTACCGCCGCCTCACCGAGCAGCAACGCGCACTCGGACTGCCATGCTGGTGGTGCGGCCATGACATCGACTACCGCATCACCGGCGACGCCGCCCGACGCTCCAGTTGGGCATTCACGCTCGACCACGCTACCCCCCTCAGCCGCGGCGGCAGCCTCCTCGACCCCGCCAACGCCCGCAGCGCACACCGCCGCTGCAACTCGGCACGGGGCAACCGAACAACAGCACGCGCCCCGCAGCGAGCCTCTCGAAGGTGGTGACGGTGAAGCGCTCCGACCTCTCCACCGAGACAGTGCTCACGGCCGTGGCGACGTACGGCAGCCGAGCCTTCGAACACCTCGAAGCCGACTACCCGCCGAAGATCGTCGCGGCAGCCATGGCCCGGGACACATCGGCCGGCCTCCTCGACTACGGGGTCTCGGCCGTTCGGCCCTGGCTCACACCCGCTGGCAAGTACCGCTTCACACACGAGCCGGAACGCTGCTGCGGCTGCGGCGGCGACTACTGCTGCGAGCACGGGGAGGCGCCGTGCTCTACGTAATCACCGGCCCGCCCGCCGCCGGCAAGAGCAGCTGGATCCGAGCCCGAGCCCGGGCCCGCGACATCGTCATCGACCTGGACCTCATCGCCACCGCCCTCGCAGGACCGGGGGCACCCAGCTGGAACCACGACCCCACCCTCCTCAAGGTCGCCCACCGCGCCCGCTTCGCCGCCATCGAGGAAGCCCTCGCCCACCGCGACACCGTCGACATCTACCTCATCCACACCCAACCCAGCCCCCGCGCGCTCGCCAAGTACCGACGCCACCAGGCCGAGCTGATCACCGTCGACCCCGGCCGCGACATCGTCATGCAGCGCATCGCCGACATGCGAGCCCCCCACATGCAGGCCGTCGCCACCCGCTGGTACCGCGAGGCAGCCAAGCAGCCCTCACACAGAGTGACCCGGCAGGCCTCCCGTAGCTGGTGACCCAGTCACCCAGCACACTCCCACTACGGCCCCCACCCCGGCCCCACCACCACCCCGCAGGCAGCCACGACCGCACGCGGCGCGAGCCTCCACAGCAGCGCAGACCGGCCCTGACCAGCAGGTTCGCCCCCGGGGGAGGGGGGTGCTTGGGCATCGTGAGATCCGAAGGGCGGGCGACCCAAAAGCCCTTGTCGCCCTGTTTTGCGCGCGGGCCAAGATCAACGGGGCAAGCACACTGAGAGTCACCTGTCAACCCCCAATCGCCATTCGCTTGAATTCACTTGAGCAAACGACCTAGGGGGTACCCGTGCTCGCCTCCGCCATCCAGCGCGAGCTCGAAGCGCTCGCCGTGGAGAGTATCGCCCCAGGTCAAGCGGCCCTTGCGCTCGCCCTAGCCGTCACCATCGATGACGCCACCGCCCCTACAGCGAAGGCCGTCGCCGCCCGCGAGTTGCGAGCGCTAATGCGGGAACTGCGGAGCCTGGCTCCGGTCCGCTCGGACGGGGACCAGCTCGACGAGCTACAGGCCCGCAGGAGGGCCCGTCGTGGCGCCTGAGAAGCTCTACGGCGCCCAGCGCCCGCGAATCGAGACCGTCCCCCCGTACGTCGCTTCCTCGGGCCCTGAGGCGGTTGAGCTCGCGGCATCCGCTGGCCTGCTCCTCGACCCGTGGCAGCAGCACGCACTCACCGTCGGGCTCGGCGAGGACCCCAACGGCCGCTGGGCTGCCTTCGAGTGCGCCGTCACCGTCAGTCGTCAGAACGGCAAGGGCTCGATCATCGAGGCCCGTGAGCTCGCCGGCCTGTTCCTCCTCGGCGAGGAGCTGATCATCCACTCGGCCCACGAGTTCAAGACCGCGATCGAGGCCTTCCGCCGGATCGAGTCGCTGATCGTGAACACCGACCACCTGCGCAAACGCGTCGCCAGGGTCCGGCGGACGACGGGCGAGGAGGCCATCGAGCTCATCACCGGCCAGCGCCTGCGGTTCCTCGCCCGCTCCGGTGGCTCCGGCCGCGGCTTCACCGGCAACTGCGTCATCCTCGACGAGGACATGATCCTGGGTGACGACGCCATGGGCGCCCTGATGCCCACCATGGCAGCCGTCGACGACCCGCAGGTCTGGTACTTGGGGTCGGCCGGCATCGGTCCGCAGTCCGTCCAACTGGCCCGCCTCCGACGTCGCGCGCTCGCTGCTGTCGAGTCCGGGGAGCCGGACCCGTCACTGGTCTACCTGGAATGGTCGATCAACGCGCACGTCAGGGAGTGCGCGACCAACTGCACGGACCACGATGACCCGCTCGCCCCGGAGTCCGTGGCGTTGGCGAACCCGGCGCTCGGGTACCGACTGACGCTGGAGCACACCGAGCGTGAGCGTCGAACCATGGGCCCGGAGATCTTCGCCCGTGAGCGGCTCGGTGTCGGCGACTACCCGGACGAGGAGGGCGACGCCTGGTCGGTCATCGGTAAGGACGCCTGGGAGGCGCTCATCGATGGCGACAGCCAGGCCGACGACCCGGTGACGTTCGCGATCGATACGACCCCGGAGCGCTCGCACACCTCGATCTGTATCGCGGCCCGCTCAGAGGCGTCCTTCCATGTGGAGGTCATCGAGAACAGGCCTGGTACTCAGTGGGTGGTGGACCGGGCCGCCGAGCTGCATGCGAAGTGGTCCCCTCGTTGCTGGGTCATCGACCCGTCCAGCCCCGCCGGCTCCTTCATCAAGGAGCTGGAGGAGCGGTTGGGGATCGAGGTGGTTACGCCGCGCGCTCGGGACGTGGCGCAGGCCACCGGCCAGTTCTATGACGCGGTCGTATCGCAGCAGCTCGTTCACATCGGCCAGGCGCCGCTCTCCGTCGCGCTTGCGGGCGCCAGGAAGCGCGATCTCGGCGAGGCGTGGGCGTGGGCCCGGCGCGGCGTCGGTGTCGACATCAGCCCCTTGGTGGGCGTCACGCTCGCTCGCTGGGGCCTGACGGCCGACGTCGAGGAGCCGGAGGAGGAGGTGGAACCGTGGGTCGCCTTCGGGTGAGCAGTCAGAGCAGGGCTCGTGGTGGTGTCCTGGCTGGCGGTGGGATGGTGGCGGGCGGTGCCGGGCTCTGGCTCGGCGCCGCCACGGCCCTGATGGTCGGTGGGGTGCTCCTCGTCGCCTACTGCCTCTTCGTGGCGGACGTAGGTGGTGACAGCTCATGACGTCGCTGTGGAGGTCCCGGCGCCGCCAGGACGATGCGCGCGCCATCTCGACGATCGACGACTACGCCGAGGCTCTACAGGCCTCGCTGGGGTACGGCGGGTGGTCGCCGCTGGGTATCACCCAGAGTCAGCCTGGTCAGGTCGCGGAGAAGGCGCCGGGGGACTTCCCGGGGTACGCGACGCTGTTTGCCACCAACCCGATCATCTGGGCGTGCATGGTGGCCCGGCAGTCGGTGTTCTCCTCGGCCCGGTTCACCTGGCAGCGCATGAACAACGGTCGTCCCAGCGAGTTGTTCGGTAACACCGAGCTCGCGCGCCTGGAGACGCCGTGGGTTGGTGGGACGACGCAGGATCTTCTGGCCCGGGTCATTCAGGATGCTGACCTGGCGGGCAACTCGTACTGGGTTGCTGACGGGCCCGAGGTGGTCCGTATGCGGCCGGACTGGGTTCAGATCGTCCTGGAGCGCCGCACGATGCATGGCGGCACCCTTGGCTGGCGCCGGTACGGCTACCTGTATCAGGAGCCTGGCGAGGAGCCTGTGTTCCTGTGGCCGGAGGAGGTTGCGCACTTCGCGCCCACTCCCGATCCGTTGGCGACGTACCGGGGGATGTCCTGGCTGACGCCGGTTCTGCGTGAGACGCAGACCGACAACCTGATGGTGCGGCACAAGCGTGCGTTCCTGGAGAACGCGGCCACGCCGAACCTGGTCGTGCGCCTGGCCCGCGAGGTCACTCCGGAGGCGTTCGAGAAGTTCAAGGCCAAGATGGACTCGGGGCACCGCGGTGTGGAGAACGCCTACAAGACCCTGTATCTCGGCGGTGGCGCGGACGTCACGGTCGTCGGGAAGGATTTTCAGCAGCTCGACTTCGCGAAGGTCCAGGGCGCCGGGGAGACTCGGATTGCGGCTGCTGCCGGAACTCCGCCGATCATCGTCGGCCTGTCCGAGGGGCTCCAGGCCGCCACGTACTCGAACTACGGGCAGGCCCGCCGCCGGTTCGCGGACGGCACCATTCACCCCCTGTGGGGGAACGTCGCCGGGTCCTTCGCTCCTCTGCTGCGGTCCCCTGGTGTGGCGACCCGGCTTTGGTACGACGTGACCGGGGTGCCGTTCCTGCGTGAGGACCGGAAGGACGCCGCTGAGATCCAGGGCATCCAGTCCCGCACGATCCGCGCGCTCGTCGACGCCGGCTACACGCCCGAGTCCGTACAGCGCGCGGTACAGGCCGAGGACTGGTCTCTGTTGGAGCACACCGGCTTGTTCTCCGTCCAGCTCCAACGGCCTGGCACCAGATCGTCCACTACGCCCACGCCACCTGAGGAGGGGACCTAATGGGCACCCTGCACACTACGGCGCGTGACCTGACCAGGTCCGCGCCTTTCTCGTTCGAACGGGCCGACGGCGAGTCGGACGGCGACGGCCGGACCCTGCGCGGGTACGCCGCGGTCTTCGGGCAGGCCACGGAGATCGACTCGTGGGAAGGGACGTTCACCGAGACGATCCGCAAGGGCGCGTTCCGCAAGACGATCCGCGAACAGACCCCGGTCCTGCAGTTCGACCACGGCCGGCACCCGCTGATCGGCTCGCTGCCGATCGGCTCGATCGTCGACCTCCGCGAGGACGACGAGGGTCTGTATGTCGAGGCCCGGATCACGGACAACTGGCTGATGCAGCCCGTACGGGACGCGATCGCCGAGGAGACCGTGAACGGCATGTCGTTCCGATTCGAGGTCGTCCGCGAGCAGTGGACCGACGTGCACGGCAAGGTCGTCCGAGAGGACGAGATCGGCCAGCTGCTGTGGCAACCAGGCGAACGGGGGCCGCTGCAGCGCGAACTCATCGAGCTGAAGTGCCGCGAGCTCGGGCCGGTCGTTTTTCCCGCCTACGCGGGCACCAGCGTGTCCGTGCGGGCCCGGGACATGGCGGATGGCCTGGCCGCCGACGACCAGCTGACCCGGCAGATCCGCGCCTCCCTCGCGCGTGACGCCGCAGCCCCGCAGATCCCTGATGACCCGGCGCTGCGCCGCGAGGTAGCGACCGCGCTTCTCTACCGCAGTGCCCCCGGCCAATTGCCCAGCCATCTGGCCCCTGAGACCACACCACCTGGCGCGCCGCTCGAACGGGAGCACCCGCCGACCCCCCTTGACGCGCCGCCCGAGGTTGGGCACCCGTCGCCCTCACCCAGCACGGAACGCCGCCGCGGCCACATCCGAGAGATCGGTGCGGTCATGGACGACGTTCTGGCATCGATCGAAGCGAAGGAGCAGGGCTGATGCCCGACCTCAAGAACCTCTCCCACCAGCAGGCGGTCATCCGCCTGAAGGACATTCGTGCCCAGCTTGAGGAGCTGGAGACGCGCGACGACCTGACCGAGGAGGACGAGCGGCAGTTCGACGAGCTGACGCAGGAGTTCACCGACGTCGACGACCACCGTCGTCAGCTGGAGCGCCGCTCTGCCCTGGAGCGGGTACGGGCCCGTACGCAGGTGAGCGACCGGTCTCCGGCCTCGTTGTCGGTGCAGCGGGGCACGCCGATCGGCGGTGGCGGCTCGTACGACACCGACCCGATCCTGAACCCCGACAGCGTGGAGGACCGGCGCTTCCGCAACCCGTGGGACCTCGACGAGATGCGTGCCTTCGGCCGCTCTCCTGAGGAGACCGGGCAGGAGCTGCGGGCCCGGGCGCTGTGCGCGGTGGAGAAGATGTCCGGCGCCAACGACGGCATCCGGTCCGTGGCGACGGACATCCTGGAGCGCTGGGACGACAAGCGGGGCACCATCGCCCGCATGTGCCTGGCCACGTCCTCGCCGGAGTACCTGCGGGCCTGGTCCAAGTTGGCCCGCGGCAAGGGCCACATGGTGACCCCCGACGAGCAGCGCGCTCTGGAGCGGGCCATGTCGCTGACCGACAGCGCGGGCGGCTACCTGGTGCCCTTCCAGCTCGACCCGACCGTCATCATCACGTCGAACGGGTCGCGTAACCAGATCCGGCAGGCGGCCCGCCAGGTCGTGGCGACCGGCGACGTGTGGAACGGTGTCTCGGCCGGGGCCGTGTCGTGGCGGTGGGCCGCCGAAGGCACGGAGGCAGGGGACAACGCTCCGACGTTCGCCCAGCCGACGGTGCCGGTCCACAAGGCCGATGGCTTCGTGCCGATCAGCATCGAGGCCCTGGAGGACGAGGCCAACGTCACCCAGGAGGTCGGCCGGCTGCTCGCGTTCGGCAAGGACACCCTGGAGGCTGCGGCCTTCACCACGGGGTCCGGGTCGGGCCAGCCGACGGGCATCATCACCGCCCTCGCCGGCGGATCGTCCGAGGTCGCGCCGACCACGGCGGAGACGTTCGCTGTCGCCGACGTCTACAAGCTCGACCAGGCCCTGCCCGCCCGCTACCGGGCGATGGGGTCGTGGATGGCGAACCGGGCCATCTACAACCTGGTGCGCCGGTTCGACACCGGTGGTGGCGCGGACCTGTGGGAGCGTCTGGGCGCGGACGTGCCTCCGATGCTGCTGGGGCGTCCGGCGCTGGAGGCCGAGGACATGGACGGCACCTTCGACCCGGCCGCAACGGAGAACAACTACGCTCTGCTATTCGGCGACTTCGAGCACTACGTCATCGCCGACCGGATCGGCATGACGGTCGAGTTCCTGCCGCACCTGGTGGGCGCGAACAACCGGCCGACCGGTCAGCGAGGCTGGTACGCCTACTACCGGGTGGGGGCTGACAGCGTCAACGACGCTGCGTTCCGCCTGCTGAACATCGCGACCACCGCCTGATCTGCCGCTGTAAGGGGGCCGCACAGCGCGGCCCCCTTCGTGCTGGAGGAAGGGAGATCACCACATGGCGATCAAGCGGTGCACATCTGCGTTCGCGGCAGTCGTGGACGGCGCCCCCCGCGTCGTGACGGTCGGCACCCTCGTCGAGGACACCGACTCCGTTTTCAAGGGCCGCGAGCAGCTCTTCGAAGACGTCAACACCTACGTGTCCCGGCGGTCCGGGCGCGCCGAGACGGCGAGCGCGGAGCCCGACGAGAAGCGGTCCCTGCCGTCGCGCAGGGCTGGCAGGAAGGGCGCCGGCCGGCCGTCTGCCGACACATCCGAAACCACCGTCCATGGCGGCGCAGAGCAGCAGGAGGGCAGGTCATGAGGCACAGCCTGTACAACGTGGCGTTGGCGCAGTCGACGATCCTGCCTGCCGCGGCCCGTACCGCGTCCACCACGGGTGCCACGGTGGACCGCATGACCGACGAGGGCGGTTTCCGTTCCGCGCTGGTCGTGGTCCATGCCGGGACCGTCACCGATGGCACGCACACCGTCGAGGTTCAGGACTCGCCCAACGACTCGGACTGGACCGCTGTCGCGGACGAGTACCTGCAGGGGACCGAGCCTGCGTTGACGTCGGCGAACGACGAGCGGATCCACGAGATCGGATACACCGGTCATCAGCGGTATCTGCGGGTGGTCGTCACGGCGTCTGGCTCGCCGTCCACCGGCGGCGTGTACGCGGCGGAGATCCTGCTGGGGTGGCCGCGGCGCATGCCGCCCGCGCGGGCGTAAGGGGGAAGGAGTGCCGTACGATCTCGGCGCCACCGCGCGCCTGACCGCCGAGTGCCGGGACCCGGGCGGCACCCTCACCACCGCCAGCGGGGTCACGGTGACGGTGACCCTGCCGGACGGGACGTCCGCCACCCCGTCCGCGAGCGAGTCGAGCACCGGCCAGTACCTGGTCGACTACGCCACCACGCAGGCTGGACGGCATGTGATCCGCTGGGTCTTCACGGGCCCGGCTGACGCATACACCGACAGCTTCGATGTGCGGGAGGCAGCCCCGCCGGGGATCCTCTCGCTCGCCGACGCCAAGACCTACCTGCGGCTGACCAGCACGGCGGAGGACGACGAGCTGCGTACGTGGATCGAGTCGATCACGTCCGGGATCGAGGGCATGTGCGGGCCGGTCGTGGCCCGGACCGTCACCCAGCGGATCGACATCCGCAGGGCAGCATCGATCGCCCTGCGTGACACCCCGGTCCTGGAGCTGATCTCCCTGGAACCGGTGCACACCGGTGGTACCTCATACGACCCGGCAGATCTCGACGTCGACCTCGATACCGGGGTCGTGCGGCGGCTGAACGGCTGCATGTTCATCGGCCCGCTGATCGCGACCTCGCGGGCAGGCCGGCTGGTCGTGCCGGCCGCGCTCACCTCGGCGGCCCGGATCATCCTGCGGCACCTGTGGCAGACGAAGCAAGGCCCGCAGCGCCCGCCGCTTGGTACCGGTGACTTCGATGTGAACGAGCCTGTTCCGTCGTTCGGGTACGCGATCCCTAACCGTGCTCTGCAGCTGATGGAGCCGCATCGACTGCCGCCGGGGGTGGGCTGATGGCAACGTCCGCCATGCCGGAGGCGATCGATGCTCTGCTGGCGATCCTGGGTGCAGCCCCCGAGCTGGCCGATGTGCAGATCGTCGACGGACCGCCGGTCAATGACCAGTCTGTCGCCGACCAGTTGTGCGTCGGCTACCAGCCGGGGGACGGCGAGTCTGCCTCGATGGTGCAGGAGTTCGCCTACGCGGGCGCACGCCGCCGCAACGAGGACGGTGTCATCGACTGCTGGATCGACTGCTGGAGCGGAGACGTGGAGATCCAGCCTCGGCGGCAGCGGGCCTTCGAGCTGCTGGCCGTCGTTGAGGACGCGCTACGTGCCTCCGGTGCAGCGCCGGATGCACCCACGCTTGGGGGCGTTGTCCAGTGGTCGCACCTGACTGCCGGATCGCTGAGGCAGGCCATCACCGATCAGGGTGCTCGGGCGGGCATCGGGTTCACCGTCTCCTACTTCGCCCGCATCTGACCCAACCCCTCCCCTTTTTCATGATCGAAGGAGTACAGCGATGGCGCGTGTGCGCTTCATCGGCCCGGAGCCGGTCACCGTGCCGGAGCTCGGGGGCCGTGAGATCCAGCCGGACC
Organism: Streptomyces sp. NPDC058872; assembly: GCF_042743065.1. NCBI lineage: Bacteria > Bacillati > Actinomycetota > Actinomycetes > Kitasatosporales > Streptomycetaceae > Streptomyces > Streptomyces sp. NPDC058872. The sequence continues at coordinate 45,410 of NZ_JBHYMK010000004.1, read as the reverse complement.
AGGTGGTTGAGGTGCCGGATGCCCGGTACCCGGGCTATGTGTGCCAGCCCGGCACGTGGGAGCCGGTCGAGGAACCGGCCGCGGGCGGCACTGTGATTCCGAAGAAGACCGCGGCGAAGTCCGCAGCGAAGGAGGCCTGAGATGGCGATCGGGTCCGGGCTCGGCGCGCAGATCGGTATCGCGGCTGAGTCGACGTACGGCACGTTCGTGGCGCCGACGAGGTTCCTGGAGTTCACGCAGGAGTCGCTGGTCTTGAAGAAGACCACGGCGCAGTCGACGGGGATCGCGGCGGGCCGGCTGCTGGCGCTTTCGTCGCGCCGTGTGGTGACGCAGCGGGAGGTGGCTGGGTCGCTGGGCCTGGAGGTCGTCAACAAGGGCATGGGGCTGCTGTTGCAGGCGCTCATGGGGACGACGGTGACTCCGGTGCAGCAGGCGTCGACGGCGGCGTACCTGCAGACGCACACGCTGGCGGATACGGCGGGGAAGTCCCTGACGATCCAGAAGGGCATCCCGCTGACGACGGGGACGGTGACGGACAAGTCCCTGGTGGGCTGCAAGGTCACCAGTGCGGAGTTCTCGTGCGAGTCCGGCGGCATGCTGATGGCGTCGGTCGATTTCGACGGGAAGGACTGCGACGAGGGGCAGACGCTGGCGGCCGCGAGCTACAGCAACATGTCGCCGTTCCACTTCGGGCAGATGGCCGTCAAGGCGGGCACGTTCGGTGCGGAGACCGCGCTCGACGGGGTGCGCAAGGTGTCGATGAAGATCGAGCGCCCGCAGGCGGTGGATCGGTTCTACGCGAATTCGTCCGCGCTGAAGGCCGAGCCGATCAGCAACGATCTGGTGCGGGTGTCGGGGAGCTTGGAGGCGGACTACGTCGCCACGACCCTGGACGACCTGCACACGTCGGATGCGGCGACGAGCCTGGTGTGGGAGTTCGTCGGCCCGAACATCGAGTCGACTTATGACGAGACGTTCCGGATCACACTGCCGGCGATCAAGGTGGATGACTCTCCGCCGCAGGTCGACGGCTACGGGGTGGTGCGCACGACGTACAACTTCACGGGCCTGTACGACGGCACGAATCTGCCGTTCATCGAGTACATGTCCACCGACACGACCGTGTGACCGGGGGTGCGTTATGGCCGTCGGTTCTGTTCAGATCACCGGCACCGGCGAGCTCATCGAGTTGTCGCGGCGCCTGAAGCAGGCAGGCGGCCCCCGGCTGAAGGCGAACTTCTCGCGCCGGATCCGGCGGGCCGCGGAGCCGATGTACAACGACGCGAAGAACGCGATCCGGACAGTGTCGATCAACGCTCCGGGTCGGAAGCAGGGTTCGCGGGGTGGGGCGTCGCCGACGTCTCGCCCTCTGCGGGCGACGATCGCTGACGCGGTGCGGCTCAGTGTGCGCACGGGCGCCAACCCGGGCGCCCGCATGTGGGTCGACAAGTCCCGTCTGCCGTCTGACCTGCGGAACATGGCCTCGGTGATCAACGAGGGGCGGATCCGGCACCCCGTATTTGGCAACCGGCGCCGCTGGGTGACCCAGTGGGCGTCTCCGCCGTGGTGGGACACCACGGTGAACAGGCACAAGCCCCGGATGCGTGCCGAGGTCCAGCGGGTCCTCAGCGACGTACGCCGCACCATCACCTAGGAGTAGCCCGTGCTCATCGTGTACAGCCCCACCGACGGGGACGTGGAGCGGTTCGATGCCCGCAGTCTGCGGGTGTCGGAGACGACGATCGCGGCCCGGACGGATGGCCGGACGTGGCCGGAGATCAGGGACGGTCTGCGTGAGGACCTGGAGGCCATGCGGGTGGTGGCGTGGGTCATCAAGAAGCGCAGCCATCCATCCCTGCGGTACGGCGACTTCGACCCTGGGGTGGAGGAGTTGCAGACGCGGCTGGACCGGGACGAGGTGAAGCGGTGGGCGCAGGCCACTGCTGAGGTGGCGTGGATGGACGCGGAGGCGACGCCCGTGTCTGTGGCCGCGGCCATGCGGATCATTCCCACGGTGGCGGACGACCGTGAGCACGCCGAGCGTGTCGTCGCCGAGCTGGCGGCCGAGCGCCCAAAAGATGCGGCGCTCCCGCCCAAGCAGTCGAGCGACCGCAGCGAGACACCTGCGAGCTGAGGGCCGAGTACCTCGGTCTGTTCGCGCATCTGCTGCACATCACGCCGCCGCAGGTGGATGACCTCCTCGTCGAGGACTTCGAGTCGCTTGTCGTGTGGCTCGACGAGTACCAGACCCAGCAGGCCCAGCAGGCGGCCGGAGGAGGTGGTGGGTGATGGCGTCGGAGCGGTTGACGTTCACCCTGGAGGGCCGCGATCACCTGTCGCGCGTGCTGGGGCATGCAGGGGAGTCGGCTGATCGGCTGCGTGCGTCGATGGAGGACGCGTCTGACGGGTCCGGTCGCGCGATCCTCACCCTCACCCAGGATGCTGACGGCCGGCTGCGGGACATGGAAGGCCGGCTCGTTTCGACGGCGGACGCTGCCGCGCTGCTGGCGCATCGGACGGGCGAGTTGGAGCGGCCGACCACGTCGTGGTCGCAGGCTGCGGACGAGGCGAAGAAGGCTGGGGAGGCGCTGAGGAAGGCGCTGATCTCGCTGGCTCCGGCTGCGATTCCGGCGGCGGCTTCGATTGCTCCGCTGGCTCCGGCCGTGCTGGCGGGTGCGGCTGCCGCGGGCGTGTATGCGCTGGCGGTCGGCGCGCAGGTCGCTGCGCTGATGGAGGCGTCGGAGGCGGAGAAGAAGTACACCGATGCGGTCGAGGAGTCGGGGGCCACGTCGGAGGAGGCGGCCAAGGCGTCGGTGGAGTACGCCCGGGCGATGGCGAAGCTGCCGCCGGAGACCCGCAAGGCCGCTGCCGCGCTGTCGGTGTTGAGGGCCGAGTACAAGGACTGGTCGGACAGCCTCGCCAAGGACACGATGGCCCCGCTGACCCACTCGTTCGGTGTGATGCAGGCGCTGCTGCCGAAGTTGACGCCGATGGTTCGCGGGTTTGCTGGCGAGCTGGATCGCACGATCACGCTGGCGGGCGGCGGTGTCGCCTCCCCTGGGTTCGACGCGTTTGCGCGCCGGATGGGCGCGTTCTCCACCGGTGTGCTGCAGCGGGCGAACGACGACCTGGTGCACTTCCTGCGGACGCTGGACAGGGATCGGGTCGGCGAGGGCATCGGCGAGTTCATGGACTGGGCGCGCGCGCAGGGCCCGCTGGTCGGTGAGGTGCTGCGGGACCTGGGTGAGGCGCTGGTCAATGTCCTGGACGGTGCGTCGGATGTGGGCGTGGGGATGCTGCAGGTGGTCAGCGTCCTGGCGAAGCTCGCGTCGGCGGTGCCGCCCGAGACGATCGCGGTGCTGCTGCAGTTGGCCATCGCGATCAAGACGGTCAACCTGGTGATGGCGGGGACGGCGGCGGCCCGTACGGCGCTGGCCGCGTTCGGCACGCAGATCCTGGCGATGCGGACGGCGGCGGCGGGGGCGCCCGGCCCGCTGGCGGCGGCCGGGGCGGCGATCGGCACGCTGTCTCGCGCAGCGAAGATCGCGATCGCGGGTACGGGTATCGGCCTGCTGGTGATCCTGCTGTCGCAGCTGTCGTCGGCCAGCCGCGGGGTGCCGGCCGACCTCGACAAGATGTCGTCGTCGATCGCTCGGTTCGCGCGCACTGGCGAGTTGTCGGGCGAGGCCGCCCGTATCCTGGGCGCAAACTTCGGTGAGCTGGAGACGTCGCTGCGGACCCTGTCGCGGCCGTCGAACTATGAGGGTGCGATCCAGTGGATCGGTGACCTCGTGGGAATCGACTCGGCGCCGGTCGGGGTGGCGAAGGAGCAGATCGGCGCGCTCGATGATGCGCTCGCCGGTCTGGTGCGAAACGGGCATCCGGAGTTGGCTGAGGCGGCGATCAGCAAGGTCGCCGGGCGCATGGGTGACCTGACCGAGGGCGAGTTGCGGGCCCAGCTCACCAACTACGGCGAGACGCTGAAGGACGTCGCGTTCGAGGCGGAACTCACTGCCGAGGGGATGGGCCTGTTCGGTGAGCAGGCGCAGGCCACACGGGAGAAGTTGGACGCACAGAAGGCGTCGGCGGATGGTCTGCGGCAGGCGATCGTCGCGCTCAACGACGTGAACCGGCAGGGCATCAGCGCGCAGATCGCGTTCGAGGCGGCGATCGACGACAGCACCAAGGCGGCGCAGGAGAACATCGACGCGCTGGAGATGGTCGATGGGCAGCTGGTGTTGGGGACGGAGAAGTCCCGGACGGCGGCGACGGCGCTGAACAACCTGGCTGCGAAGACCGATGAGGCGACGGGCGCGGCGCGTGAGTCGGGGGCGTCGTGGGAGACGGTCAACGGGATCTACGAGAAGGGCCGCCGTCAGCTCATCAAGAACGCGCAGCAGATGGGTCTGACGGAAGACCAGGCGAAAGCGCTGGCGGACCAGATTCTGAAGACGCCGGACAAGACTGCGCGGCTGCGGGGAAACCTGGAGGATCTGGAGGCCAAGCTCCGTACGGCGAAGGACAAGCTGGGCAAGGTGCCCGATGGGCGGAAGGCGCAGATCAAGGCGAATATCGCTCAGCTTGAAGCGGAGATCAGGCGGGCGAAGGGGCAGATCGCGTCGGTCAAGGGCAAGACGGTCTCGATCATGATCGAGTACCGGACGAAGAACTCCGGTGCATCCGATTTCACCAAGCTGATCGGCGGCTACGCCGGGGGCGGTAACCCGCGCGCCGGCGAGTGGGCGTGGGTCGGTGAGGAGGGCCCGGAGCTCGTGCAGTTCCGACAGGCCGGGACCACGGTGTATGACCACCGGACCTCGATGGACATGGTGTCCGGGTTCACCGCGGTGCCGAGCAGTGCTGGGTCTCCTGCGTTGGTGCCGGCGGGGGTGGCTGCTGGGGCGGTGCAGCCGGGCCGCGGGGTGGTGTCCTCGGGCCCGACCGCGTTCGTCACCAACGTGCACATCGAGGGGGCGATGGATCCGGTCCGGGTTGGCCAGGAGGTGCAGAAGGTACTGATCAAGCTGAAGCGGACCAACGGCGGCGGGGGGCTGGGAGTTTCATGACAAGGCTGACGGTGCAGGCCGGGTTCGGCTACTCGGCGGTGGATTCGGACATCGCCTGGACCGACATCACCGAGCACATGAAGCTGACGCCCACCGCGGGGATCTCCATCACCCGCGGGGCCGCGGACGAGCTCGCGGATATCCAGACCGGGAAAATGGTGCTTTCCCTGGACAATGCTGATGGCCGGTTCACCCCGGGGCGGGCGTCGTCGCCGTACTACCCCCACGTGCGCCGCAACTGCCCGATCCGGGTCATTACCACGGTCCTCGGTGGCGTGAACTACCTGACGGAGCCAGGGTTCGAGGTGTCCGATAACGGGTGGGATTCACCTGTGGCGCTGGAGCCTGACTCGGCCACCATCGACACCGATCACGTGAAGTCCGGCACCTACGGCCTCAAGATCGGGTGGACGGATTCGGGCACTGGCGGGGTGATGCAGTGCCCGCTGTACGGGCTGACGATCGGTGTGACGTACACGGCGTCGGTGTACGTGTGGGTGCCGACAGGCGACCCGGCGGTTCGGCTCGACATCGACGGCACCACGGTCGGTACAGCGTCCTCGCTCAATGACCAGTGGGAGCGGATCACGGTCACGTGGATGACGACCGCTGCCTCCCACCTGCTGCGAATCACCACGAACACCACGTCCCCGACGATCGGGGATGTGGTGTGGATGGACGAGGCGCAGGTGGAGGAGGGGGCCACCCCGTCGTCGTGGTCGTCGACTGCGGCCACGCATCACGCCCGGTTCTACGGGATGGTGACATCGTGGCCGATGGGTTGGGCGGGCTTGCACTCGACGGTCACCATCACCGCGTCGGACATGATGAAGTGGCTGTCGAGGCGCCCGTCGCTGGGCCCGATGTTGGTGGAGGAGATCCAGGGCGACGGGGCGAAGCTGTACTACCCGCTGTCGGAGCCGGAGTCGTCCACGTCAGCCGGTGACCAGTCCGGCTACTCCCGGCCCTCACTGACGATCCAGCAGTCCGGGTCTGGTGGCACGCTGACGTTCGGCACGGGGGTTGGGCCGCCGTCGGACGACCTTCCCACGCCGACGTTCACACCGTCGTCCTCGACGGCCGGGAAGTACCTGAAGTGCTCCATCTACCCTCTGCTGACGTCCAGCGGGGCAACGGGTACCCCCATCCCCGGGGACCTCGCGCTAGAGGTGTGGTTCTCCACGTCCACCACGGGCCGGGTCATCATGACCCTGAACGCGGGTTTCGTGCCTACGTTCGATACCGGCATCTACTTCAAGCTGGAGTCCGGCACCGGAAAGATCCAGATTGTGGAGTACAACTCGCTGGGCACGTCCACGATCACCGTGGCCACAGCGAACCTCGCGGACGGGGCCGTGCACCAGCTGGTGTGGGACGAGGAAAACCAGAAGGTGTGGGTCGACGGCGTCCAATACTCCGCGGCCACCTCCACCCACGAGGACATGGCGTTTCTGACGGTCGGCGCCAACAGCACGGGCACCGACTTGTGGTCGGGCACGATCAGCCACGTCGCCGCCTACGTCCGCGACGACGAGGGGGACCCGTCGATCTCCGAGCTCGTCGACCACTACGCGGCCGGCATGACCGGGCAGGCTGGCGAGTCGTCGTGGCTCCGCATGTACCGGCTCGCCGGCTACGCCCGGATCCCTGGCGTGATCCCACAGGGGAGTTTCTCCGCGGTGGCTTCACAGGGACAGCTGGGGTCGGCGCCGCTGTCGCACATGCAGGACGTGGAGCGTACAGAGAACGGCCGCCTGTACGCCGACCGGGCGTCAGCCTGGTTGGTGTTCCAGTCCAGGACGGTGCGCTACAACCCGTCCAGCGTCGCCACCCTGTCCTACGAGGACCTGGAGACCCAGGAGGTGGAGGTCTCCGACGACGACCAGAAGCAGGTCAACTCGGTGGTGGCCATGCGGCCCGGGGGCGCGACGCAGCGGATCCGGAACCCCGACTCGATCGCCCTCGATGGGATCGCCGAGATCCCCCTGGAGATTCTGAAGACGACGGATGCTGAGGTCATCGACGCGGCGACGTGGCTGGTGATCCGCTATGCCGACCCGCAGCCGGAGATCCGGCAGGCCCCGGTCCAGGCGGGGACGCTGTCGACGGCGACCTACCGTGCGCTCCTCGACGCCGACATCTCCACGGTCTTCACGGTCACTGACCTGCCCGACGAGGCGATCTCGCCCACGTCCACGATCACCGTGGAGGGCTACGTCGAGCAGATCACGACGGGCCCGCACACCATCAACTTCCACACCTCGCGGTCGGACATCGGGGCCGTGTGGGTCCTCGACGACACCACGTATTCGGTGCTCGGCACCAGCACCCGACTCGCCTACTGAGAGGCCCCTCATGACGGTGATCATGCGGGCGGAAGGCTTCTACCTGCCCCCGCCCTATCTGCCGCCCACCAAGTGGGACAGCGTCCCGCCGGCGGAGCGGGTGATCCGCTGGTGGGAGGAGCGAAACCAGCGTCGTATCGCTGTCGGCGACGGCACGCTGCTGACCCCGCTGTATGCCCGGATCAACCATGGCCGGTGGGTGGCCGACTGCACGTGCATGTCCGCGCAGATTGTCACCCCTGCCGACCCGCGCATGTGGTGCGTGGAGTGCGGCACCGGCTGGTGGCAAGTCGTGTTCCCCGAGGACGTGGACGCGGTTGAGCAGCAGCTCGCCGATCTGCCTGTCGCCGACCGCAACTGGTGGGCAGCCGACGATCCGACCGATCCGAACCGACCCACCTTGGAGGCATGACCCATGACGCTCGCAGTGCCTCGTACGTGGGTAGTCGGCGAGGTCGTGACCGCCGCATACATGAACGCGGAGATCCGCGACCAGTTCAACGATCTGATTTCCGGATGGACCAGCTACACGCCGTCCTGGACATCGACGGGCACGGCGCCTGCTATCGGCAACGGCAGCCTGTTCGGTCGGTACAAGCTGATCGGCAAGCTGTGCATCGTGAACTTCGAGATGCTCGCAGGCACGACCACCACCTTCGGCACCGGGGTGTGGGGGTTCTCCGCCCCCTTCACCGCAGCCAACCCCGGCAGCTCGACCACCAACTTCAGCTACCTCGGTTCCGCCCGCGGCCACTCCGCGACGGCCTGGTACACGGGCACGGTCGGCATCCTGAAGAACACCTCCGTCGCCCGCATCTACTCGCACACCGGTACGTCAGAGTGGTCGTCGTCCCAGCCGCACTCGTGGGCGGCGCTCAGCAGCAACTACCTTCAGGGACAGGTCGCGTTCGAGACCGCCTGACCCCCACCCAACCCCCAATCCCCGCCCCGAGCCACCCGGCCGGGGTTCTCGCATTTCTGGAGGCCTCATGCCTGAGCCCACCCCGTCCGTCGGCCGGATCGTGCACTACGTCAGCTACGGCACCCCCGGCGGCGAGTACACCGCGCAGTGCCGGGCCGCGATCGTCACGGCCGTGCACGGCCCGTTCCTCGTGGATCTCGCAGTGCTGAATCCCGAGGGGCTGTTCTTCAACCGTGAAGTGACCCACGGCGAGCCCAAGGCGGACGGCTCGCACGAGGGTGGCTCCTGGCACTGGCCGGAGCGTGTCTGATGGCCTGGTATCCCGGCGCCACCAAGATGGAGCTGCAGCCGGAGTCCGATCAGCAGCCGGCCATCCGGCCGACGCAGCTCATCTTCCACAGCATCGCGGCGCCGTGGACGGCGAAGCGAACGTACGAATTCTGGCGGGACTCCACCAACTTGGAGTCCCATTTCGGTCTCGGGTACGAGGGCGACCTCGGCCAGTTCATCGGAACTCAGACCCGCGCGGACGCCAACTATCAGGCGAACCGGCGGGCGGACGGTACGGGTGCGGTCTCTCTGGAGAGCGCGTCGAACCTGGAGCACACGGACCCGTGGACGCCGCAGCAGATCGAGAAGCTGATCGATGTTGGTGTCTGGGTCCACGAGGAGCACGGGGTGCCGCTGCGGATCTGTCGCACGCATGACGACCCGGGGTTCGGCTATCACGCGATGTTCCCGGAGTGGTCGGTTTCGGGGACGGCGTGTCCTGGTGCGGCTCGTATCCGCCAGTTCCGCGAGGTCGTGTTCCCGGGCATTGTGGCCCGCGCGACCGGCAAAACCATCATCGAGGAGGACGGCATGGACCCGGTCGACGTCTGGGCCTACAAGGGCAGGGGCGAGACGCGTGACGCCTACTGGTATCAGCGCGATACGAACGCGCTGGCCCGGCAGGCTCGTGACGAGACGCGTGCGCTCGCTGCTCGGGTGGATGCGTTGGAGACCACGGGTCTCACGCCCGAGCAGGCTGATCATCTCGCTGAGCTCGTCGCCGACAAGCTCGCCGCCCGTCTCGCCAACTGAGGAGGATCTCTCATGTCTGATGCTGCGAAGCGCACCGCGCGCACCATCCTGCAGGCCGCGATTGGTATCGCCGTCGTGCTCCCTGCCATCGTCGATGCCTCGGGTATCCCGGCGACTCTGCCGTGGGTGGCGGGCGCTCTCGCGGTGGCGGGCGCGGTGACGCGGGTGATGGCGGTCCCCGCGGTGCAGGCGCTGTTGCCGCGCTGGCTGCGGACCGACGGCCCGGAGTTGTGGCGGTGACGCCGGCTGAGTCGGGGCAGGTGGCGTTGGAGTTGGAGCGGTTGCGGGGCATCTTGGAGACCGGGTTCGCCCGGGTGGATGGCTCGCTGGCTCTGCTGGTGCAGCGGTCGGATCAGACCGACCGGGCGCTGACACAGCATGGCGACGAGCTGAAGGCGGTGGAGAAGCGGGTCGACGTGTTGGAGGCGGATGGTAAGGCGGCGGCGACGCATGGGCCGCGGCTGGCTGCGGTGGAGAAGGTGGCCTGGACGGCGATCGGTGTTGGGCTTCTTGCGGTCCCGGCGGGTGGGTGGCTGGTGTCCATCCTGGTGAAGTGAGCGCGCCCCCTCCTTCGGGAGGGGGCGGCTTCGTCGTGTCTGGGATCAGGCGGGCGGCGCGGGGCGCCCGATCAGGCGCGGGTCCATGTGGCCAGGGGTGGTGATGATCTCGGCGGCGTCCTGACCTTCGTCGAGGTGGGCGGAGCGGTGCATGAGGGTGGTGTAGCTGACCCGACAGCGGGGGTCGCGTGCCCATTCGACGATGCTGCGGGTCTCGTCGAAGGCCGTAAGGGCGCGGCCTTGATTGTGCGTCTTCGCGGTGGCCCCCTTCGCCTTGCGTACCAGCTTGTTCACGGTGGACTGGTCCAGTCCGAGGCGCCGTGCGGCCTCGGACTGGTTCCCGCCGCAGTGCTGTACGAACGCGGCCACGCGCTGGGCTCGTTCGCCCGCGAGACGGTTGGCCTCTTGGTCGGCCTTCTCCCATGCTGCGGTCGTCTCGCGAATCTCGTGGATCTGGAGGAGGCCAGTGAGGCCTGCGTCGGTGTTGATGATGGCGGCCATTTCGTCGGCGACGGAGGCGTTGAGGTGGCCGTCGTCGCCGAGGGCGTCGGGGAACCAGTCGCCCTCGTTGATGGTGGAGCGCGCGACCATCACCTGCGCCTCGGTGCCGTCGTCCAGGACCACGAGGTCGTAGGCGGTGGCCTGTCCGTCCTTGTGGGGGCTGCTTACGATCGCGGAGTGGTCGGCGGTCGTGAACTCTCCGTCGGTGGTGAGGATGAGCAGGTCGTCCCGGCCGTTGTGGAAGTTGATGATGTCGGTGCCGGTGAGCAGATGCATGGCGGTCCTCCCTGGGTGGTTCGGCTGGGCCGTTCCCTTGCTGACACCAGAACTATGGCACCCCTGCCATTGGATGTCAATGGCAGGGGTGCCATAGGGGCCCCCTCCGCCTACATGCGGAGGGGGCGCCTTCACGCTTGCCCGGGGTCAGCCCTCGGACGGCGGTACGGGGTGTCGTACCTGCTTCTTCAGTGCCGTCTCGATGTCGTATCGGGGCTGGCCGGTGGCTGCCGCGTGGGCTGTGATCGCGGCCTACACCGCCTCCGCCGTCTCCACCGTCAACGCGTTGGCCTGGATCTCTGCCCACGCCCGTTCTTCGAGCTGCACCAGCTCGTCAGATAGTTCGATCGCCACGGCCGGAATCGTACGTGGCGGCACTGACCGCATCGAGCGCCACACGCCACGGGTAGCTAGCCGGATTGCCCTGGCCCGGCTGGTTCGGCACGAATCCGCCCTCGCCGTACAGCACACACACCCCGGCGCCCCGCAGTGTCTCGACGGACCGCTCGAACTGCGGGTGCTGCACGTAGGCCGCGTTCACGCACGGCATGGTCACGGTCGGGATCCCCTTCCCGATGCCCTCCGCGACGACCCCAACGACGAACTTGTCCGTGATCCCGAGCGCCCACGCGTTGATCGTATTGAACGTGGCTGGCGCCAGCAGGATGGCGTCTGCTTTCGGCCACGCGTCCGACTCGCCGGGCAGCTTGTAGTCCCAGCGCACGGGATGCCCTGTGAGCGTGGCGAGGCCGGCAAGAGAGTCCGTGAGCCAGCGGGCGGCAGTTGGGGTGAGGCCAAGGCAGACGTCCCAGCCGTCGGCCTGCGCGTCCTCGATGGTGCGGGCAATGTCGAAGACGGGCGGGGCCGCGCTGCTGAACAGGTACAGCGTCCGAGTACTCATGTCCCCTATCCGACCACACGCAACCGCCCCCGATCCGGGTGGAGTCGGGGGCGGAGACGAGTACCGTTCCAGATGACGAGTCAGGAACGGAGACCAGTATGCCGCCACTCGACGACGACCACACCGGAACTCGCATCAGAGAACAGCGACGCCTCGCTTGCCTCTCCCAACGTGAGCTTGCGGACCGGATTCCGTACTCCTACAGCCTGCTGAATCAGGTGGAGTGCGGCGCCCGCCCGGCCACCGCTGACTTTGTTGCTGCTGTCGCACGCGCCCTCCGAGTCGACGTCACCGTGCTGACAGGACAGCCCTACGTGACCCAACTCCACCAGGACCACCTCGCCGAGCTCGTGCGCCCGATCCGCGAGGCACTCGACCTGTACGACCTCGGCGTCGACCCAGACCTGCACGTCCGGCCCGTCGAGCAGCTCACGGCCGCAGCCGACGACCTGTGCGCCCAGGTGCGTGCGACGCGTCTGCACGCGGCGGCTACCGCTCTTCCTGGCACGATCGCGGAGCTGACCACCGCGGCGTGGCGGGCCCCGTCCACGGCCCTGTGGCAGGCCCTCGCTTCCACGTACCGGACAGCGCACGACGTCTCGGTGAAGCTCGGCTACTACGACCTATCCAGCGTCGCGCTGGACCGGATGGACTGGGCTGCGCAGCGCGCCTCGGATCCGTGCCTGGCCGCCGTGCGCCAGTACATGCGCGCCCTCGTGTACTTCCGCGAGGGCGAATACACCATCGGCCGGCGCCTGATCGGATCCGGGCACGGCATTCTCGGCCAGAGCGACGAGACCCGCGAGTCCCTCGCGGTGGCCGGGCAGCTCCACCTCGGGGCCTCCGTCATCGCCGCCCGCGCGGACGACGAGACCGCGGTGGACGCCCACATCGAGGAGGCGACCGCGGTGGCCGGCCGGGTGGGGGATGCGTCGGATGTGCATTGGCTGAGCTTCGGGCCGACGAACGTGGCCATGCACCGCATGTCCGCAGCGGTGGAGATGCACCACTATGACGAGGCGCTGAAGCAGGCGAAGAAGATCCAGCCGCCCGCGGGCATGGCGACCTCGCGCCGGGCACACTTCCTCATCGACCGGGCCCGCTCGGAGATGGAGCTCGGTCACACCGAGGCGTCGCTGAAGTCCCTCGTTGCGGCCCGCCGCGCGGCGCCGGAGCAGACTCGCTACCACCCGGGCGCGCGGGAGACGATCCGCGGCCTCGTTCATCTGTCCCGGCGTACGCCGGAATCGCTGGGCAGCATGGCTGCCTGGGTCGGTATGTAACGCTCACAGCGCTCACAAATCTGTGAGCGTTCTCGCCTTTCCGGCTCGTCATGATGGTGATGTTCCTGATCACCGACGAGCCGGAGGTGTGCGATGCCGACCAGAACAAGCAAGCCGCGACATTGCAACTTCTGCCCGCTCCCAGGCGCTGACTCCTGCGTACGAGCGCAGACAGCCGCAGAGGGCGGCCAGCACATCTACGCCCACCGCAGCTGCGCCGCGCGCCGGAGCATGCCCCCGCTGTACGTGTTCGTTGCCGAGGCGGGTGAACGCCGGTGACAACGACACTGCGATTCGACACCTGGGTGCTGCGGGCCGCCGAGGACCGGCCGGCGCCCGTGCGCTACATCGCGTGCCAGGACTGCGAAGACACCTCCCCTGTCGACACCCAGCAGGCCCCACCGGAGACGTGGGCCCTGGCACACAGCGGCCGGACCGGACACCGCCGGTACCGGGAGGTCGTCTCGGCCGAGCTGAGGACCTGTCTCACGAGCGAGGAGGGAAGCGCATGAGTGCCCCCTACGACACCGTGTACTGCGACCAGTGCGGCCGGCCGATCACCGGCGCAGTGAAGAAGGTGCCGCGGTTCTCCAGCAGCGGGGCCCGGCCTGACGCAACGGTGCACGCGGACAGGTCGGCGTGCATCCAGCCCGCTGGGACGGCCGGCCGTTGAACTCCTTGTCCGCGGGCGACGCCGGCCGCCCGCGGGCAGGGCCCTACCTGACTAACTCGGCGAGCGGGACGTCCAGGGCGGCGGCGATGAGGAGAAGGTCTCCGTAGCGGGGGTCGCTTGAGCCGGCCTCGATCCGCTGGAAGGTCCTGCGGTCGATATTGGTCATCTCCACGAGATGTTCTTGCGTGTGGCCTCGGTGCATCCGGAGGTCGCGGATGCGTCGCCCGAGTTCGTGGCGGTGGGCGAGGACCCAGGGGGGTTGGTCGTGAGGCACTCGACAACGCTGTGAGCTGCATGATCCCATGTCAGCGTCAGCAGTGACGCATTTTTTGATCATGATACGGGCACCCAAGAGCGACCGTCCGTCCGCCGAGCACCCCCGGCGGGCGGGCGGTCTTCTTGTTGCCCGGGGCCGGGTGTGGGAGGCGTGGGAGATTCCATGGGAGATGATCATGGAGAGTAGATACGCAACGCTGCCAATTCCTGCTAGATACTGCTAGATCTCCGCACCGCTGCGCCGCAGGTCAGCGGCATAAGCGCAGGTCGCGATCCGGGCGGCGAAGCGGCCCGACAGATCGACCGCATCTTCTGGGAGACCAAGAAGGCCTGATCTTTGGCTAGGCCGCCTGACCTGCGGTTTCGCTGGTCATGTCGCCTACCTGTCCGCACCCGGTCCGCAGGCCGCCGAGCACGGCGTCCCTGACGGCCCGGGTGCGGTCTTCTTCGCCTGTCGACGGTCAGCGATTTCCCCAGCGGTGACGGCTTTCGCGTCAGGTAATTCCCCACCCCGGCGGTCAGGTCTCCCCAAGGGGACGCCGCTCGCGGCCGCAGGGGTGGCGTCAGCTGAGAGTGCGGGGCCCACGTGCGACGAGCGGCCGGCTGTCGTCCTCTGGCAGGACCGCGAGGTAGCCCCAGTCGTCGTCTTCGACACGGGCCAGACCAATGCTCCTGGCGGTGTTGAAAGCCTCGACGGCAGGCTCGGCGCCGTCGGTCAGTGAGTTGAGGCGGGCGTAGTGTCTGGCCAGGTTTGCGGCGGGACCGCGGATCCATAGACGCACCTTGGCCCCTTTCCGCAGGGCGGCGAGGAGGTCGTCGCGGGCCTGTCCCGGGTCGGCGGCCTGGAGCCTGTTGTGAAGTCGCTCTTGAGCGCACGGCTTCGTGGGAGCCGCTTCGGCCCGCTGGCGGCAGTCCGGACAGGCCTCGGGCTCTGCTGGTTCGAAGAGATGCATATAGCGGGTGACCTGGTGCTCCGGAATGCCGCAGAGCGTCCCGCTCTCGCCCATGGCGTGGTCGACGCCGGGCTCGCCCGTGAGCTGGCCGGCGCCGAAGCTGGCCGGCTCACGAGCGGTCGTGAAGGACCATCCGCCGTCTGGGTCATGAGTCACGCGGGTGAGCATGCCACAGCCATCTATGCTGGTCAGCCCCATTCTTCGGTGGGGCGATTCCCGCATCGAGTGGTTTGAACGCCAATGAGGCCCTGGGACCGAATTGTTCAGGATCCCCATGGGCATGTCGGTGCCGGGTTGAGGGTCCTGACCATCGCGGAGTCGTCATCGTCCCTCGACCGAAGGCCGAGAGGTCGGCGGACTTCCGGATGGCAAGGAGAACGTTCACGGTGGTCGATGTCGTCGAGATCTACGTCCACTGGCATGCGGGCCGGTCGAAGAACCAGCTCGCGGCTTCGCTGGGGCTGGACCGAAAGACGATCAGGAAGTACTTGGCGCCGGCGGAGGAGGCCGGGATCATCCCGGGCGGGCCGCCGATGAGCGAGGAGGAGTGGGCGAAGCTTCTCAAGGTCTGGTTCCCGGAGCTGGCAAGCCGCTGGTTGAACCAGGTGACCTGGGCGGAGATCGAGCCGCACCGCGAGTACGTCAAGGGCCTGCTGGAGACCACGACGGTCTCCACGATCCATCAACGCCTTCGAGAAGAAGGGAAGTTGACAGTCTCGCTGTCGACGTTCCGCCGGTGGGTGACCGAGAACCTTCCCGATGAGTCGGCCAGGTCGCGAGTGACGGTGCTGCGGGACGACGTGGAGCCGGGCTCGGAGGCCCAGGTCGACTACGGCTTCCTGGGCCAGTGGATCAACCCGGCGACCGGGAAGCGGCACCGGATCTGGGCGTTCGTGATGGTTCTACCCAGCTCACGGCACATGTTCGTGCGGCCGGTCGTTCACATCGACCAGCACGCCTGGACCCAGGCCCATGTCGAAGCGTTTCGCTTCTTCGGGGGTGTCCCGCGCCGGCTGGTGCCGGACAACCTGCGCACGGCGGTGGACCGGCCGGACCTCTACGAACTCGTCTCCGAACGGCAGGGACGCTCGCTGATCACCACCAGCAACCGGGCACCCAGCGACTGGTATCCCCTCTTCCCGAACCCCGTCGTCGCCGAGTCCCTGCTCGACCGGCTGGTCAACACCAGCCACCAAGTCATCATGAACGGACCCAGCTACCGGCCGAACAAGCGCCCCAGGAACCCGATCGACAAGAACGACAAGCCGTCGGCCAGCTGATCACGGCACCCCAGGGGTTGGGGAATTACGTGACCACAACCCCTGGGGAATTACGTGATCGTCCACACCCACTGCTCATGCTCGACCTGTGCCTGGTCGCTCACCTGTCGACGCCCCATCCGCATGCCGATGAGACTGCCGGTCACACCGACGACACCCGCTACTCCGGCCGCTATGACGGCCGCCACCCCCTGATCCATGGGCGTCATCCTGCCGCAGAAGGCACTCGGTACGGACCGTAGGACGGGCTCATTGTCCAGGGGGGTCTGAGCGAATCCGACCACCCGCCGGTCGCGTGATCACACGACCCCTGATCCCTACTCGGCAACGAATGGTGCGTATCCAGCCGGGACCTCGCTGACCTGAAGGTCAGCGAAGATCAAGGTCAGGTTGTGTGCGTTCGTCTCGATGCGTACCTCGTGGAAGTCGATCCCGACGGCCTTCGACCAGCGGCGGGTCGCCTCCGACTCAGGCAGAACCTTGGCTCCCGGATACAGGTCATGCCACTTCACCCCCCAGACGTATCCGTCGAGATCGACACCGGTTTCATGGTCGATGAGCCGGTCATCCAAAGAGACCCGCCAAGTCTCCGCCGGCACTGACGTCTCGCACCGCGCCTCAACGCAGTACCGAAAGAGATACCGGAGGTGGGCCGGCGCGACGCCGGTACGGGGATCAGCCGTTGCATAGACGACGACCTCGTAGTCGCGCATGTAGTTGGTGTATCCGTGGTGCACGACCGCGTGATCGAAGGTCTCGTCCAGCATCTGTTCAAGTACGGCAGTATCCATGCTGCCCTTCTACCTCACCCGACAAGAGGTCCTGCTCGCCCCGTAGTCGTGTTGTCAGTGCTTGATGCGAGGATCCGGGCGACAATACGCAAGGAGATCAGCATGGGCACCTGGGATACCGGTCCCTTCGACAACGACACAGCCGCGGACTTCGCCAACGCCCTCGACGAAGCCGAGCCCGAGGCTCGCGAAGCCCTGATCCGAGACGTCCTCATCCGGACGATCGACGCAACTGGCTATCTCACGGAAGCGGAAGAGGCGGTGGCCGCCGCTGCTTTGATCGCGGCGCAATGCCCGGGAGGCGAACCCGTCGATATGTCCTACGGCCCGGAAACACCGATGCCCGTGTTCCCTTCAGACCTTCGGGTGCTCGCCGACGAAGCCCTGCCCGCATCGTCGGCGACGAGGACGGACCGGCCGCAAACTGGGTCGACCCGGAGGACTGGAAGCAGTGGCGAGCCATACTGGCGCGCCTTCGCGTAGTGCTTGTCCCGCCGCCCCCGTCCATTGCTCTCTTCGATGTTCAGTCGTAACGGAGCGTCACTCAGCACGGAAGTTGAGCCAGAACCCGTTGTCGTGAACAAAGCCACACGACCACCCGCCTACTCGCCGGGCCTTGGCCTCCACGGGCGGTGATCTCACCGGCGGCAGACAAGGATGCCGCCAAGGCAAGTGATCTCGTACGCCCCATGCAGGGCAACATGGTCGGCAACCAGCGTGCGGGCCCGGTCGATGGTCGCATCGAAGGGCACGTCCTGCTGGTCTGCCCAGGCCCGGTACGAGGCCATGTGGGCGATGACGGGCTCAGGGTCGCGGACGGTGATGGTCCCGGGCAGTTCGACGACCTCCACCTGCCTGAACTCCTCCCCCAGGATGGCCGGGGCCTCCTCCAGGGAGAAGCGGGCACTGAGAGAGATGCGGGCCGGGCCGCGCTCGACGCCGAGGACGTCGCCGGCGGCCCGCTGCCAGAGGTCGTCCATCTCGGCTTTGTCGCAGTCACTGTTGGTGGAGACGATCACCAGCCCGTCACGGGCGACGGCCCGGGCCAGCTCCCTGACCGCCTGAGGGATGTCGGGTACGTGGTAGAGCATGTGAAGCGCGAGAGCGGCGTCGACGCTGCCCGCCGCCAGCGGAAGCCGTGTGGCGTCCGCCACGGCGACCGGGCCGGGGACGCCGGCGAGGATGCCGGGCGCGATGTCGAAGCCGAGCAGGGACAGGTCCGGGCGGTCCTGGCGGAGCCGCTGGATGAACTTGCCGTTGCCGCAGCCGATGTCGACAACCCGCCCGCGTACGTCGCCTAGCTGCTCGGCCACGAGGCCGGGGAGGTCGTACCGAGGGGTCTGCCACTGGTAGAGCGACTGCCGGGCGGCCAGGTCCCGGTCTCCGTTGTAGGCGCTGCCCGCCAGGCGGGCCCGGTCGGTGACGGCGGCGTCGTGGGCGGCGGACAGGTCGGTCACGTCGGCAACTCCGGTGGGTGGGCGGCGGGCAGGGACGCACGGACGGCCGTGTGCTGGAGTCGTTCGCGCAGGTGCACTGCCTGCGCGGCTCCACCGTACTGCGGCCCTTCCAGCTCCCGCCCGAGAACGGTGAGCCGGCGCACGATACTGGCCGACATGCGCTCCGGCGAGGACTGGAGAACGAAGCCGAGCATCTTCTCCGTGCCGTCCAGGTCGCCCAGGAGCAGGTGCCCGCTGGCGAGGTCAAGGTGCGCGGCGAACAGGTCACCGACCGACTGGTCATCTCCGTCCGCGCTGCGGTAGAGGCGGATCGCCGTCTCCGCGCTGACGATGGCCCGGTGGACGTGCTCCTGCCCGCCTACGGCCAAGAGGGTCGTTCCGGCGTACGCGAACTGCTTGGCCGCGGGGAAGTCGAAGACTCCCAGTACCTCGTCCCGGCCCGAGATCGCCTCGCGCGATCGTTCGGCATCCGACAGGGCGGCGAGCGCGCCTGCCGAGTCGCCGACTATCGCCAACGCCCGCGCCTCCAGGCTCGCCAGCCGTGCGCCGATGCTGCCGCTGGCCCTATGCCGCCGACCGGCCTGCGCCAGCCGGGCCGCCTGCTCGTACCGCCCGGTCCAGTACGCGATCAATGACTCCACGGCCCGTACCCAAGCCAGCATCCCCTCGTGCCCGGCCGCTTCGGCACAGGCCCGCGCGGTACGGGCGTGGGTGGCGGCGGAGTCATAGTCGCCGAGGTCGAGGCAGACGTGCGCGGACAGGCCGCAGAGGCGAGCAGCGGAGAGGTAGAGGTCAGTGGTCTGCCGGGGGTGCTGGCGCCCGCGCAGCAGCTCGAAGACCCCGTCCCGTAACCACCTGATCTCGACGTACTGCTCCATCAACGGGTGGCTGACGTACGTACGGGCGAGCCGGCCGACATCAGCCTCCAGCTGCTCGACGACGAACTCGTCGGCGTTCCGCTGCGCGATGAAGCGGGCGAAGTCCGCCGAACGCACCGCGTCCTCCGAAAGCGGGTCTCCACGGACGTGAGTGTCTTCGGGCGGCAGCACCGACGGCACGGTCTCGACCTCGGCGGCGTCAGCCCCCGTCCCGCTGCCCCTTGCTGATGGCAACGGCTTGGTCGAGTACGGCGACATCGACACCGAAGAGCTGCGCCAGGTACTTCCGGGTGTAGGGAACAGGGACTCGGGCTTCGCGCTCGTACCGCCCGATCTCCTTGCCGGTCTTCGCGGAGCGCCCCTCCAGGGCGTTGTACTCGTCGGCAACCCTTTGCTGGCTCCAGCCGCGCGCGCTGCGCAGCCGGACGAGCAAGGCGCCGATCCCGGTGTCGCCCATGCCGTCCCCCAGGAACACGTGACCTCTGGCCCCCATAGTGGCCCCCGTCTTGGCCCCGTGCTGGCTCCCGACCCAAATGAGTTAATTCGCTTTGCTGTTGACCATGGCAAGCAGACTCACCAACCAGGCGATCGACGCCGCCCCGGACCTCCTTCCGGGCACGGGTCGGCACCGCACCACACTGTTCCCCCGCCGTCGGACCACGCCGCGTACCGCTCGCGACTTCGTCGCCGCCACGCTGACCGAATGGGGTGAGACGAGCCGCCTCGACGACATGCGGCTGTGCACCTCGGAGCTCGTCACCAACGCCGTGCTTCACGGGGCGGCCGTGGGCCGCCTCGTCCTCGTACGGGTCGAGTCCCTTGACGCGGAGCTGCGGATCGAGGTCCACGACAGCGGCGAGAAGAGGCCGACGAAGCGCGTTCCCGAGGAGTCCGCCGTCGACGGCCGCGGTCTGCTGATCGTCGCCGCGACCGCTGAGAGCTGGGGCGTGAAGGAGCGGACGGGCCCCGGAAAGTGCGTCTGGGCCGCATTCGACCGTGCCAAGAACGGGGCCGCTCCCCTGCCGCCCCACACCACCGGCCCCCACCAGGGAGGCACCACATGACCACCCACCCCGTCTCGCCGAACACCGTTCTCGCCAACGCCCTGCACCACGCCGAGGACGTCCTGACCCCGCGCATCCTGGCTACCCCGCCCGAGCGGATCGTGCTGGTCGTCGGAACCCAGATCAACGGCGCCCCGCACATCGGCACCTCGCTCGTGCAGTCCCTGGCCTTCGCCATGGCCGCCCGACTGCGCAACCGCTTCGGCCTCCCCACCGAGGTGCTCTTCAGTGCCCTCGACAACGCCCCGCACGAGCTCGCCTCCGACCCCGCCAGTGGCCACCGCTACCAACGCGCCTACGCCCAGGCCCTCGGCGAGCAGGCCCTGATCGACCTCGTCACCGCCCTCTACCAGCCCCTCTTCACCGCTCTGTCCAGGCGCCTGGGCATCCCGCACCGCATCGAGACGTACACCCAGCAGCAGGCCAGCGAGCACTACCGCCGCACCTGGCTCCGGCTCCTCCCCCGCATCGACGCCGCCCGCTGGTGGCTCGCTCCCTCCACCGGCACCCCGCACCTCCGCGTCCCCTGCCCGCACCCCGGCTGCGGCTGGGCGGAGAAGCACGCCGAGCGCACCCGGGTCC
This sequence comes from Streptomyces sp. NPDC058872, assembly GCF_042743065.1. Classification (NCBI taxonomy): domain Bacteria; kingdom Bacillati; phylum Actinomycetota; class Actinomycetes; order Kitasatosporales; family Streptomycetaceae; genus Streptomyces; species Streptomyces sp. NPDC058872. Next base: position 24,522 of record NZ_JBHYMK010000004.1, on the reverse strand, counting down.
GCCTCACCGGGCCCGAGTCGGCGGTGGTCTCCGCCGTCTGCCTCCACCACGGCCCGTACGAGGTCACCATCACGCCCACCGCCGGCGGCTACCTCGACCTGGCCACCCTCTACCGCAACCTGGTCAAGGAACTCGCCCCGGCCAGCCCCCAGGGCACCCTGCACGTCATGGTCAAGGGCGGCGACTGGGTCTTCGGCTCCCACCTCGTCGACGAGGCCCTCCGGGCCGTGGGCCTCACCCGCGCCCAGCTGCCGGCCCGTCTGTTCTGCCCTCAGGTCGTCACCGACACCGGCGCCAAGCTGTCGAAATCGCTCATACGAGAAGGCCGTGCCCCCTTGCCCGAGGGAGCCGCCCCTTGGATGCTCGACACCCGGCAGTGGCCCGGCACCGTCATCGAGTACGCCGACCAGCTGCTCGCCATGGCCGAGACCCTGCTCTCCGACCCCCGCCACTTCTTCCGCTCGTACTCGGCCGCCGAGATCGGCCGCCTGATCACCGCACCGTCCCCCAGGAGCGTTCCCTCCCGATGACCGACCGCACCGCCCGCGTCCGCGAGCTCAACCTCTACCGCCAGTACTTCGAGCTCGTCGCCGCGGGCACCAAGACCATCGAGGTGCGGGTCAAGTACCCGCACCTCGCGGACCTCACCGCCGGCGACACCATCCGCTTCCGCATCAAGGACACCGACGAAACCTGCGACGTCGAAGTCCTCCGGGTGACGGAGTACCCCGACTTCGAGGCCCTCCTCGACGGCGAAGGCCCCTCCAGCGTCAACCCGACCGCCACCCGCGACCAGCAGCTGGCCAACATCCGCACCATCTACGGGCCCGAGAAGGAAGCCCTCGGAGCCCTCGCCATCGAGATCAAGCGCATGGCCTGACCGATTCCCGCTCTTACAAGATCGGATACTCGGAGCCATCCTCGACCGGAACGGCAACGCCCATCGAAGCCGCCCCCGGCGGCACCACCCAGGAGGGGATGCGGTGACCAGTTCAGTTCGCTGGACGGATCGTCTGTCCACCGGTACGGAAGCGACTCAGGACGACGTGGTGGGCTGGTACCAGAGCACGCGCGAAGGCAAGGCGTACGTGCCCACGATGATCTGGGGCACGCTCCAGACCGAGGCGTACGCCACCGTGATCCTCGGCCAGGTCGTCGACTTCCTCGGCATCCCGAACGACGTACCGGCAGGCGTCGCCAAGCGCATGCAGCGACAGGAGGTTCTGTACAACGGCGAGCACCACTACGACGTCGTCCTCGGGGAGCAGGCGCTCTACACGAACATCGGCGGACCCGAAGTCATGCAAGAACAGATCGAGCGCCTCCTGCGAGAGCTCGGCCTGGCTTCTCTCACACTCGGGATCCTTCCCTCCACCGCACGGGTGGACCTGTTCCCCGTCCACGCGTTCAACATCTACGGCGATGGCGACCGGGCCCACGTCGAACTCGTCTCCTCCTCCGTGGACATCACGGAACAGAGCGAACTCGACCTCTACAACAAAGCCTTCACCGCGCTGAGCAGTGCGGCATCATACGGCGACGCCGCCGAGGGGCTCCTGAAGAAGGCCCACTCCTTCTGGACCAACACCCCGCTCCGGCAGTAGCCCCTCGTCCTCCAGCGGCGGAGCGCCACGCAGCAGTCCGAAGCGCACCCGATCAAGACCGTCGCGCCCCATCGCCCGCAGTCAGAACCTCGGCGACAGCCTCGCCATCCAAACCAGTGCCGCCGAGGCCATCTCCCTCACATGCCCGGCAATCCGCCCGAGGAAGGGGACCCAGTGGCCCAGCAGGCCGACGACCAGCCGAAGGCCCTGAAACCGGCGCTCGAATCGATGACCCTGCTGGTCGCGGCCGTCATCGTCCACGACAAGGCCACCAACCAAGTCGTCCTCCTCCAGCGCAGCGAGAACGCCAAGTTCGCCCAGGGCCTGTGGGACCTCCCCGTCGGCAAGAGCGAGCCGGGCGAACCCATCACCGAAACCGCCGTACGCGAGCTCCACGAGGAGACGGGGCTCAGCGTGAAGCCCGAGTCCCTCAGGGTCGTCCACGTCATCCACGGTGCCTGGGGTATGGAGGCCCCCAACGGCTTCCTCACAGTCGTCTTCGTCGCCCACGAGTGGGCAGGCGAGCCCGAGAACCGCGAACCGCTCAAGCACGCCCAAGTCGGCTGGGTCCGCGCCGACTCCATCCCCGAGAACTTCGTGGACACCACGTCAAGTGCCCTCCACCGGTACCTCACCGGAGGCCCGGAGGTCTCCCTGTGCGGCTGGCGATAGAAGCGCCAGGTACGGGCACGTCGTCGCCCTACGGCTTCGGGACGGCAGGCGCGGGCAGGTCAAGGGCACGAGCAAGAGCCGCACAAACGGGGTCAGCATGGTCAGGCAAGTGCAGGGCTGCCCAGCCGATGGCAAGGCGATGGAAGGCAGCCAGGTCGCGTTCCGCATCGGCGAGCAGGCGACGCAGATCGATGATGGGCAGCTCGATCACAGGGCTGTCCTGCTGCTCAGCGTCAATGGTCAGCCGCACCACGTCGCCCATCCGTTCGGCGAGCGGAGAGGGGTCATGGCCGAAGGAGGCCCAGCCATCTCCATCGATGACCGCAAGCCAGTCGCGTCGTTCGTCCAGCCCGCTGCAACAGCCCGGCGACAGGGCGATGCCGGTTGCTGTATCAGTCACCCGCAGGCCGCCGGCGGCGAAAAGGTTGTCCATAGTGAGGAGCCCGTGCAGGAAGTTCCCTAGCGGATCGGTAGGCCGTTGCGGTCGCCCCTCACCCTCCAGGTCGACGTTGTTGCACTCGGCAATACACATGACAGCCGTGCCGACCTCGGCAGGGCTGAGCGCACCGCCGAGCGCAAGGAAGTCGTAAGCCCCACACTCGGCCACCGGCCAGAGGTCGAAGCCATCGGTGGCACAGGTCTCCAGGACGGGCTGCAGGACGATCATCCGGAGAGTGTGCGGCATCCCTGCGGGCCGGCGCATTCGAATACCGAAGAGTGCCCGCCCCAGTCCGCACACAGTCCGCAGGACACCCGATCAGGACCGTCGTACCCCATCGCCAGCCATCAGCAAAAGGCCAGGTCAGCGACCTACAGGGAAGATCCCCGCAGGTCACCGACCCGGCCCATTACTAGGAGACCAAGAAGGCCTGATCTTTGGCTAGGCCGCCTGACCTGCGGTTTCGCTGGTCATGTCGCCTACCTGTCCGCACCCGGTCCGCAGGCCGCCGAGCACGGCGTCCCTGACGGCCCGGGTGCGGTCTTCTTCGCCCGGCCACAGGCGCGCGTAGATCCGCACCGTGATGACGGCGGACGCGTGCCCGAGGACGAGCTGCACCTGCTTGACGCTCGCGCCGCCGGCGATGAGCGCGGAGGCGTAGAAGTGCCGCAGGTCGTGGGTCACCATGTGCGGCAGCTCAACGGGCTTGCGGCCCTCGCGCTCGGCGGCCCCGCTCTCGGCTGCCTGGAGCGCCTTGCGAGCCCCGTTCCACTCGGTCTTCCACCGCCGGTAGTGGAACGACGAGGTCAGCCATCGTCGTCCACGCCTCCTCGCAGTCCCCACTCATCGAGGCCGGAGTAGATCACTGCGACGCGGCCTCTGGGGAAGTCGAGCGCCGTGGCCTCCCCGCTATAGAGGGCTACCAGCGAGTCGGGCCCTCTCCACCAGGTGTCCGCCAGGCCCATCACCTCGCGCACCGGCGCATAGCCGTTCAGGTCGATGCCGTCGACGTCATCGCCGACGAGCTTGGTGACCTGCCTTGCCCACATAGATGCGTGGCGAGCCAAGGCAAGCGACTCCACCCAGCCCTCGACGGTCGTGTGGAGGGGCGCCCATCGACCACCCTGGATACCGAACTCACCAGACGGACTGATCATGAATGAGTAGGGTACTGCGGTCCGCTGCATCCCGGCTTCGAACCACCATCCTGCGGAGTCCTCTTCGGGCGAGTCCGGATCGAGGTACTTGGGGCCTCCGTCGTACTGCGGTGCGGGGGGCAAGAGCAGACCGCCCCATCGCTCCTGGTAGGCCGCCACTCGATCGATCACCGCTGCTGGGATGTCCCGCTCAAGCCACCGCTGCCGGTGCCCCTCGACGGGGGGAACGTCGACCTTGACGCCATGCGCGGAGACAAAGGATCGCGCTCGTCGGGTCAGGCCGTCGGGCACATCGTTGATGAGGTGAAGATTCACCCGAGGGACGCTATCCCGTGGCCGCGGGAGAGCGCGCCCAGGTCCAGACTCCGCATCCAGAAGCGGCCCTCCCCCGGTCGATGGCCCTATTCCGCACGTCTGAACATCCGGAGCTGCCGATAGACGCCATCGGACAAGTCCCTGCGCTCCTCCGCAATCGCCCGCCGCCTACCCGGCCGTGGACTGACACCAGTCGGTCTTCCCGTATCCGCACGCACTGCGACATCGCAGTGCAATAGTTCTGCGACCTGATCAACACACCCAAGCCCGCCACGCTTCGGAGCCATCATGCGTAAGCCCGCCCTGTCTGCTGCCGCCCTCGTCATCGCCTTCGCGGCCATGACGGCATGCGGTTCGGGTTCGGGTTCGGGTTCGGGGAACGGTCAGAAGAACGACCAACCGAAGAACACCACCACTGCAACCGCTGGCGCCCCGACCAAGCCGGCCGCGAAGGAACTCACCGCCAGCGACGCCTTCAAGGCCCTTTCCGGCAAGGTCGCGTCCGCCAAGCTCTCCGGCGTTGTCACCGAGGACGACGACCCGAACCATCTCCTCGGCCGCCCCAACCAATACACCAGCAAGGTCACGTTCACGGACTCCCGCATCAAGGTCGACGACGTCGCCGACGCCGAGCCCGGCAGCGTCGGACTCGGCGGAGCGATCGAGGTCTTCACGACCGCAGCCGACTCCCGGGCCCGCGCCGACTACATCCAGAACGTCACCAAGGGCATGCCCGTGCTCGCCGAGTACGACTTTGTCAGCGGCACCGTACTCATCCGCGTCAGCCACTACCTCACCCCGACCCAGGCCGCCGACTACAAGGCCGCTGCCGCCGCACTCGGGTAGGCGCCACCACACCGGCGGACCTGCCAATCGCCTCCCTCCGGGCGGACACTGCGGGGAGCCCGAACGGCGCCGGGGTCGTCGCAGTCCGTCGCAGCGAATGCGTGATGAGGCAGCGGACTGCCACAGCGTCCTGGCATGTGCGGCCGTACCGCTCACTACGCTGGCAGACGTGCACACGCCGTCGACGCCCCGACTGACCCTGGATGCGGCCCGTGCCCTTCAGGGCATGCTCCGAACCGAGATCGGGCCAGGGCTCACCGAGCGAGAGCTCGACGCGGTCGAGACACGGTTCGGCTTCACCTTCTCGGCGGATCACAGGGTCTTCCTCGCCGCCGGGCTCCCGCACGGCTCGTCGCGGTGGCCCGACTGGCGCAACGGCGCCCCCGAGGACCTGGCCGGGCAGCTGGCGTGGCCGGTGGAGGGGGTGCTCTTCGACGTGGAGCACAACGGTTTCTGGCATCCCGCCTGGCCGTCGAGGCCGACGGAGACATCCGAAGCACTGCGCGCCGCCAGGACCGAGCTGGAGAGCGCACCGCAGCTGGTCCCGGTCTACGGACACCGCTACCTGCCGGGTACGGCGGGCGAGCACGGGCATCCCGTCCTATCCGTCTGGCAGACCGACATCATCCTGTACGGAGACAACCTCACCGACTACATCCAGCACGAATTCGCCGGCCGGTCGAGCAGCTTCCTCGCCCACGCGACCGTCGACTTCTGGTCGTACTTCGTCGAGGGCGGTCCAGGCATCGACGTCTCCCTGCCCACACCGTTCACGCCGTACGCAAGGAGCGCACAGGAGGCCGTCGACTGCATCAGGAAGCTGGCCCTGGAACGCCTGGTCGGCCGCCGGCACCACCCAGAGCAGCTCATCGAAGCAGGCCTCACGGCCCTGGTCCTCGACGTCGAGACAAAGTCCCTCCCCCTCCTCGCCGGCCTGTCACGCTCCGAGCACGAGCAGGCCGACGTCCTTTTCGACCAGGTGCTTGACGAACTCGGCCTGCTCCAGGACCTCCCGGCCGACACCACCGACCTCCCATGGGAAGCGGCCCGCTGGGAACTCGTCCGCTGGTGGCTCCAGCTGATCGTGAACGGCAGCCTGGACCCCGGAGCCGGCGGCGACCTGATCACGTACGAAGGGTGGTGCGCACTGGCCCGGCCGCAGTCGCTCAGGCCGCTGGTCGACAAGACCAACGCCTACAACGACTGGGCGGCGATCCGACGCGGCGACCGGGACCAGCTGGCGGAAGCGATCGTCGAGGAGGCAGGACACCTGCTCGCCGTGCCATGGCCGCCACTGGGCTGATCTCACCGGCGGCAGACGAGGATGCCGCCCAGGCAGGTGATCTCGTACGCCCCGTGCCGCGCGATGTGGTCGGCCACTAGCGTGCGGGCGCGGTCGATGGTCGCGTCGAACGGGACATCGTGCTGGTCCGCCCAGGCGCGGTACGAAGCCAGGTACGCGATGACGGGCTCGGGGTCGCGGACGGTGATGGTCCCCGGCAGTTCGACGACCTCCACGCGACTGAACTCCTCGCCGAGGAGGGCCGGCGCCTGCTCCAGGGAGAAGCGAGCGCCGAGCGAGATGCGGGCCGGGCCCCGGCCGACGCCGAGGACGTCGCCTGCGGCCCGCCGCCAGAGGTCATCGAGCTCGACCTTGTCCCGGTCGCTGTTGGTGGAGGCGACCACCAACCCGTCACGCGCCACGACCCGGGCCAGTTCCCTGACCGCCTGGGGGATGTCGGGCACGTGGTACGGCATGTGGAGCGCGAGAGCCGCGTCGACGCTCCCCGCCGCCAAGGGAAGCCGCGTGGCGTCCGCCACGGCGACCGGGCCGGGCACGCCGGCAAGGATGCCGGGAGCGATGTCGAGGCCGACTAGCGACAACCCCGCCGTACGCCGCCCACACTGCGGTGACCGGCTGTTGGACGGATGGTGGTGCCGTCCCGCCGAGCATCCGCTCGGGGCCCCGGAGCGCCCGATCGGAACCCGTGGAACATCCGCGTGGGGGCGCGACTCCCCGACCGGCTCCCCCACCGGCTCCGCCGTTGGCGTGCCCCTGTGTACAACGTCCTTCAGCCCCGGCGGGGCGGCGGCTGGTCGACTCGACCGCCCCTGTGGGCCGTGGGGATGTGGTCGTCAGCACCACGGGGGAGGGCGGCAAGGCATTTCGGCGAGCAGGCGTTGACCAGGAGGGGCAACACGTCCGTGGCCACGCGCAGGGAGATCCATGCCTGTTGGAGTCCGCCCGGTGCCATCGGGCCGTCGCAGACGCTGCAGCCCCGGAGGTTCGTGGGACCCCAACGCCCTGGGTCCGGGCGTTCCGGATCGAGACCCCTGAGGACGTCCGGCGACGAGGCCAGTTTCGGGAAGGGCGGCCGGAACTTGCGGTTTCCGAAGAGGGCCCGCGTGCTCACCGTACTGCGGGTCAACCGTCGGCAGCGGGTGATCTCGTAGGGGAACCAGTGCAGCCGGTAGGAGGTGTACGGGGTGAACTCCTCCAAGCCGGTCATCGCCCCGATCTCGGGCGGGAGCCGAACCAGGTTGCTGCCGTAGAGCACGAGGTGCCTGACCGCCGTCAGCGTGCCGATGCTCGGCGGCAGGGTGACGACCTGACGCCGGTGCTCCGGACTCAACCCGATCAGCGGCTTGAACTCCTCGCGCCCGTCGTCCGCGGCCTCCTCGATCAGCTCCAGTAGACGGCGCCAGCCCGGAGCGGTGGGGTCCTGCCGCTCCGCGTGGAAACCGACGCGGGCCCGCGGGCGGAGCCTGGACATGTCGAAACAGGAGCAGGCGTCCTGGCGGGGCCCACGCCCTTCCGGGTCCGGAGCCGAAGTGTCGCCCCATCGGTTCACGAAGCGGTCAGATGCTCCCCCGTCCTTCATGGCCCCACACTACCGAGGCCGCCGCACCGTGCTGCTGCGCATCGGCAGCGAGGGGCGGACGTCCGTGGACCCGGCCGAGCGGGGAACGGGTCCGAGGCCTACGGGGCGGCGGGGCATACGGGGCCGTGGGGCCTACGGGGTCCGTCAGGCCCGTCAGGCCCGGTTGACGTCCGCTGCGCGGGCCGACGGGGCCGGAGCGTGGCAGCCGGCGCGCGGGCGGGCCCCGTCGTGCCGCCGCCGTCGCCCGGGCCGGTCAGGACCCGAGGATCGCGCGCTTCTGTTCCTCGAACTCGGCCTCCGTGAGGACGCCCTGGTCCTTGAGTTCGCCGAGCTGCTTCAGTTGGTCGATCTTGCTGCTCATGTCGGGAGCAGCCGGAGCCGGAGCCGGGGGCGGTGGGGCCTGGTAGGCCTGCTGCTGCGGGGGCGCCTCGTACGCCTGTTGCGCCGCCCATCGTCCTTGCTGCCGGCGTGACACGCGGTTCGACACGGCGGTCGCCGTTCCGGCGACGACCGCGGTGCGCGCGACCCCGCGGATGAGACCTGGCATGGTCGTGTCCCTTCTGTACGGGTGAGCGCCGTCCTAGGAGGCGCTCTCGGTCTCGTCGAGGGCGGCGACGAGGTCGGTCACCGGGATCCGCCCGGAGGCGACCATCCGCGCTCCGCCGCGGCGGAGGGCGGCTGCGAAGGGTGCCGCCCAGAGGTTCTCGTAGACCAGGATGCCGGCGGAGTTACCGGGCTCCAGTGCGGTGGCCGCCTCTTCGAGGTCGTCCTGGCCCAGCAGCCCCGACGACGCGCCCTCGAAGACGGCCAGGTCGAGCTCGCCGTCGCCGGTGAGATCGGCGATCTCCAGGCCGGTCACGGTTCCGTCCTCGTCCTTCCTGACGAACGTCAGGTCGAGGATCCGGATGAGGCCGCGGTCCACCAGGTCGACGAGGAGGGGGAATCCCTCCCCGGTCATCCGGTTGCCGGGAAATTCGACGATCACGTAGTCGATCGGGCCGACTTCGTCCGTTCCTTCGAATGCGTCGCTCACTGCGTCACCTCTGGAAGCTGGTGGCTTTTCCCTCTGACACCCCCACCTCACGCACCCCAATTGCATCATCGGGTCGCGCCCGTCGCACCTCGATACGGCGGAGGTCCTGCGGGGCGGTGCTCAGCCGCCCACTCTTCCGACGTCGATGCGTCGCCCCCGCGAGGCGTCGACCACGACGGGGATGCCGTCCGGAATCTGTCCTTCGAGCCGGTCGAGCAGGGACTCCAGCGGGGGGAGGTCCCCGGGGGTGCGGACCTGGATGTACATCGTCCGGGAGGTCGCGTCGACGCTGGTGACGGTGGCGTCCGGATCCCCGGCGAGCCACTGTTCCGCGGCGGCCTTGGTGCGGCCGGTCCAGACGTTGAGCAGCAGTGTGGTCACGGTGTTGGCCGTCAGCGGGACGAACACCACGACGAACAGCAGGGCCATGGCGACGGCCGTCCTGCGGGCGGGGCGTCCGGCCGCCTTGTCCGCCTCCGAGGCGTAACCGAGCGAGGCGAACATCACCATGCCGGCGAAGACCAGGGCGAAGAGGTTCGACACGAACAGCGCCAGCGCGCCCAGGGCCAGCCAGCCCGACGTCTGCCCCAGACACACCCCGGCCACCACCAGGGGCGGAACGAGGGAGATGGCGATCGCGACGCCGGGCAGTACGGCGGCGACGTCCCGGCGGGCCAGTGCCACCGCGCCGGCGAAGCCGGTCGCCAGGGCGGCGATCAGGTCCATCAGGCCGGGCGATGTCCGCGAGGAGATCTGACTGTTCGACAGCAGGTCGTAGTTGCCGGGCAGCACCAGCGACATGACCACTCCGACCGCGATCACCAGCAGGCACGCCAGGAGGACGGTCCTGGCCGATCCGGTACGGCGGCGCTGCACCGAGCCCAGGGCGATGCCCATGATCGGCGTGGACAGAGGCGCGATGATCATGGCTCCGATCACCGTCGCCGTCGAGTCCGTGATCACCCCACCGGCCGCGATGACCGAGGACAGCGTCAGCATCGTCCAGAAGGCCGAGCGCTTGGACGCGGCGTCCCCGGACGAGAGGATCAGATCCCCTATCAGTTCGTCCAGCGAGCGGCGCTGAGAGGCCGGCAGAACACGGGCGCGAACCTTGCTTTTCATTCCTCCAAAAAACCATGACCAGCACGGTTTCCACGGGCAGGACACGGGCGGATGACCGCCTCCGGACCCGAGCTCAGTGGAGGATCTTCTCCTTGGCCCGCTGGAACTCGGCGTCGGTGATGTCGCCCTTGGCACGCATCTCGGAGAGCTTGGCGAGTTGGTCCGCCTCGCTGCCGGGCCCCGTCCCGCTGCCCGCCGTCTCGCGGATGTAGTCGTCGAAGGCCCGCTGCTGGGCCCGGGCGTGCTTCACCTCGCGCTGCCCCATGCCCTTGCCCCGGGCGAGGACGTAGACGAAGACGCCGAGGAAGGGGACCACGACCACGAAGAGCAGCCATATCGTCTTGGCCACCCCACTGAGTTCGTCGTCCCGGAAGATGTCGCCGATGATCCGGAAGAGCAGGACGATCCACAGGACCCACAGGAAGATCCACATGACCGTCCAGAAGGCTCCGAGGACCGGGTAGTCGTAGGCCAGGTTCATGTCATCGCTCCTTCTTCCTCGCCTCCGCCCAGGGCAAGGGCAACGGGGTCAGCCCGAAGGCGTTCCCGGTGCCGCGCGGCGGTCACCGCGCGGGGTGCTGCCCACCACGGGGGCGAGGGCCACGAGGGTGCCCCGGAACCTCTCCGGGAGCACGAGGATGTCGTCGGCGGCGCCGACGTCGAACAGGTACGGATCGGGGGAGGCACCCGGTCGTCCGGGGGCGTGGACGCACGTCCCCGGCACGCCGCGGGCGAAGGTTCCCGGAACGCCGCGGACGGAGCGCCGGACGGTGGGAACGGGCTCGCCGTTCGGCGTCAGGGTCCCGGCGGCGCCCGTGCGAACGGAACTGCGAGATGCGTGGGACATGACACTCACCACGTTGGCAGAACCGCCCGGAGAGTCAAATCGGGCATGCAGTCGATTCCGGGCTTCCCGTCACGGCGCGTTGCGGGTTCTGGAGCGGGCCGGGCCTGGGTCCGGCCCGGGGAGGCCCGGGGCGGGGCCAGGCGGGGCCGGAAGGGGCCGGGCGGGACCGGGAGGGGCCGGGCGGGCCGTCAGAGGCGGATGATGACCAGGGCCGTGTCGTCGGTGTTGCCCGTGGACGGGAGGAGGTCGGCCAGGAGCGCGTCGGCCAGGGCTTCCGGGTCGGCCTGGCCGTGCCGGGCGAGGGAGTCGGCGAGGCGGGCCAGACCGACGTCGATGTCCTCGTCGCGGCGTTCGATCAGACCGTCCGTGTAGAGGACCACGGTGGCGCCCTCGGCGAAGGTCGTGGTCGCCTCCGGCCGCGGAACGTGTTCCGGGCGCGCCCCCAGGGGCGGATCGGTCGCCCGGTCCAGGAAGGTCACCGTGCCGTCGGGGTGGAGCAGGGCGGGTGGCGGATGGCCCGCGCTGCTGTACGTGAGGGTGTGGGCGTCCCAGTCGATGTAGATCTTCACCACCGTGGTCGACTCCGCGCCGTCGACGCGGCGGGCGTAGAGCCCGAGGGCTTCCAGCGCCCGGGCCGGGCCCTCGGCGACGCGGGCGGCCGCGCTCAGCGCGCTGCGCAGCTGCCCCATGACGCCGGCGGCTTCCAGGCCGTGGCCGACGACGTCGCCGACGGCGACCGCGACGCGGTCCCCGGGCAGGTCGACGAGGTCGTACCAGTCGCCGCACACGTTGAGCGTGCCGACGGCGGGTCGGTAGCGGACGGCCGCCCTGTGGTGTCCGACCAGCGTCGGCGCCGGCAGCATCGCCGCCTGCAGGGTCAGGGCGACCTCGCGTTCGCGCGCATGGGCCCTGCGCAGGCGTTCGTTGACCTCCTGCAGTTCGCGGGAGCGGGTGTAGAGCTCGGCCTCCAGCACGCGGGCCCGGTTGCCGTCGCCGCCCGCCCCGCCCCGGGCACGGATCAGCTCGGTGACCTCTTCCACCCGGTGCAGGATCAACGCGGTCCGCCCGTCCGGGCCCAGTACGGGCGCGTTGACCGGACTCCAGAAGTGCTCCACCCAACGGCCGGGCCGCTCGGAGTCCTCGATGTCGTAGCGCAGCAGCGCCATGGTGTCGCGCTCGCCCGTCGCCACCACCCGCAGCATCGACGCCTGGGTCTCCCGCATGCCGGCCGCGGCCGGATCGTTCGGGTTCTCGGGGAAGACGTCGAAGATGTAGCGGCCCAGCAGCTGCTCCCGGGTGCGTCCGGCCAAGCGGAGGAAGTCCTCGCTGGCGTCGGCGTAGACGAGGTCGGGGGTGAGCAGCGCGACCATGCCGGGCAGGGCGTGGAAGACCGCCGCGTAGTCGATCTGCGGTTCCCTCATGTGCTGCTCACCTCGACGCCGACCGTCTCTGTGTTGCGGTTTCCCGATGGGTGCGGAAACTCCACGTTACCGGTCCGGCACCGTCCGCTACTCCCGGTCGTCGGCCGGGCGGTCCCGCCACGGGCGGACCTCCGGGGAAGCCGGTCGTCGCACGCGCCGCACTCGACGAAGGCACATGCCCTGGATCATGACGTCATTGTCGCGGTTGTACGCCCTCGCCGCCCGGCGACCGCCGGGCGGACCGGCCCCCTCAGCCTTCCGTCGGAAGGGTGTAGCGGCGCTTCGACAGGGAGGTGGCGCCCAGCCGGTCGTAGAAGGCGATCGCCCGCTCGTTCCACTCGGGCGTCTGCCACTGCAGTTCCGGGAGGCCGAGTTCCCGGGCCTCGGAGCGGACCGCGGCGATCAGGAGCGGGCCGATGCCGTGGCCGCGGGAGCGCTCCGCGAGGTAGAGGCAGTCCATGTGGAGGTATTCGGTGCCGTCCCAGGTGGACGGCGTGGGCGCGCAGGTGGCGTAGCCGGCGAGGGTGCCGTCGGGGAGGACCGCGACGAAACAGCCGAGGCGGCGCGGGCCGGGGCCGAAGAGGAGGTCCGCGAGCCGGTCCGCGAGGCCGGGCTTCGGGGGCACGGACCTTTCGTACGCGGCGTGCTCGGTGATGAGCTCCACCACCCGGGGCAGGTCCTCGGGGCGCGCGTGCCGCACCACTGCCGTTCCGCCGGGGCCGTCCTCGCGTTGGCTCATGCGGTCATCATGCACGGTCCCACCGACGCCCCGGCCGCCGCTCCCTGTCGGCGGAGCCACTCCCGGTACGGGGCCGCACGCAGGGCCACTTCCCGGTAGGCCGCGGCGAGTTCCGCGTAGAGCACGTCCAGGGGCGCGCCGGGCCGGCCGTACAGCAGGAGCCGAACGCCCAGCGGATCGCCGCGGAGGGGACGGACGGCCATGTCCTCGCGCGGACTCGAGGTGGGCTGGCAGGGGGCGACGGCTTCGCCGAGGGCGATGAGCGAGGCGGCCGTGTGGTAGTCGCCGTGCAGCAGTGGCGGGTCGATGCCGGCGGCGGCGAGGACCCGTCGGAGTCCGGCCCATTCGCCGTCGACGGCCGGATCGACCATCCAGTGGTCCGCGGCGAGGTCGACGAGGTCGACGACGGGCCGGGCGGCGGCAGGATGGTCGCGGGCCATGGAGATGAACTGGGGTTCGCGGGCGACCAGCACGCGCTCCGTGAGGCCTTGGGGAACCCGGAGCGGGGAGCCCTCCACCTCGTGCACGAACGCCACGTCGAGCTGCCCGGCGGCGACCGTGCGCAGCAGTGCGTCGGCGGAGACGTCAACCCGGAGGCCGACGTCGGTGCCGGGCAGGCGTTGGCGGAGTCGGCGCAGCCAGCCGGGGAGCGCCCTGCTGGCGGTCGATCCGACGCGGAGTCCGGGACCGTCGCTGCGGGCCGCGGCCTGGGCCTCGGTGATGAGCGCGGCCATGTCGGCGACGAGCGGACGGGCCCGGCTGAGCAGGGAGCGGCCGAGTGGGGTGGGGCGGCAACCGGTGCGGCCGCGGGAGAAGAGCTCGGCACCGAGGGAGTTCTCGATCCGGCGCAGTTGGGTGGTCAACGAGGGCTGGCTCATGCCCAGTTGCCGGGCGGCCTTGTGCAGGCTGCCCGTGTCCGCGATGGCGCAGAGCGCACGCAGGTGTCTCACCTCCAGCTCCATGCCCCGAGGTTAGGGCGGCTCCGAGAGTGACACCAGATGCCCAAACCTTCTCAATCACCTTGCAATTGAAGGGAGTTGAGGGAAATTCGCATCCGGGTGATGCTCCGGGGCTATCGGCGGCTGACATCATCCCGAGCCGCTCGACTCCCCCGAGACTCTCCTCATCCCCTACAGGAGGAGCCCCCCATGCGACACCCCAAGGTCCTCACTTCCGTGCTGACCACCGCCCTCGGACTCGGTCTCGCCGCATCGCTCGGTGCGGCGCCGGCGGCGGCGGTCGGCAACGGCGGGGCCGGCACCGCCCGCGTGGCGTACGCCGGTTCGGCCGAGGAGGCCAAGGCGAACCAGGCGTTCTTCGACGCCGTCATGAAGTCCGTGGCGAAGAAGCGGGCCACCACCCAGGGCGCGACCGCCGTCACCGTGGTGTACAGCGCCGCCTACGCGCCGAGCTTCCGCACCCAGATCGCACGCTCCGCACAGATATGGAACGGCTCGGTGGCGAACGTCCGTCTCGTCGAGGGCAGCAACCCCGACTTCGCGTACTACGAGGGAAATGACTCCCGTGGCTCGTACGCCAGCACCGACGGCCACGGTCGCGGCTACATCTTCCTCGACTACCGGCAGAACCAGCAGTACAACTCGACCCGGGTGACCGCCCACGAGACCGGTCACGTCCTCGGGCTGCCGGACCACTACAGCGGCCCGTGCAGCGAGTTGATGTCGGGCGGCGGTCCCGGCACGTCCTGTCAGAACGCCCAGCCGAACGCACAGGAGCGGTACCGCGTCGACCAGTTGTGGCGCTACGGCCTCACCTCCGCGTTCAAGGGCTGAGGGAAGCACGCGGGGATCCGGCCGCTTCGCACGGACACCGTCCGTGCCGTTCGAGGGCCGGCTCCCCCGGGGAAGTGATGAACGGTCACCCGCGGCGGTGGCTTCTCCCCCTCCGGGGAGCCACCGCCGCGTCGTCGACGCCGGGGCGCCCCGCACCCTAGGCGGTCTGGAGGAGCCTGCGGCCGAAGTCCGCGCCGGCCGGCAGTTGGCTCCGCACCCGCTCCAGTGCCTCCTCGAAGTCGCCGCCGGCGATGCAGGCCTCGAAGGCGGCGCCCTCGTAGTGCAGCGTCAGGCTGAGGTCCGCCCGCTCGTTGAGGGTCAGCAGGCAGGCCAGCGTGGCCCGATGGGAAGCGCCGTCCACGACGACGGGCAGGGGCAGGTCCCACTCCAGGACGCACCCCCCGAGGGGCTGCCCGTCCCCGTCCGTGGCGCGGAGCGCGGCGAAACCCTCGCCGGTGTACTCGATGCCCCTGATGCGGGTGGTGACGCGCCGCCCGTCGGCCGTGATGACGATCGCTTCCGCGCCGCTGCGGTCCCGGTACCAGCCGGTCCAGACTTCTGTCGACTCCGATGACATGCGCGGACTGTAGCGGTATGACCGGCTCCACCGCGCGTCCGGTCACCCGGGGGCCGGACTTCTCCCGTTCTCGCCGTTCTTGCCGGTCACGTGCGTGGTAGCGGCTTCCGCCCCTTCGGAGAGCGGGCACTCGGGGTTGCGGCAGGGTTGCACCTGCCACTCCGGCACCCAGGCCCCGAGGACCTTGTGCCGGGTGGCGACCACCGCGAGGGGTTCGCCGCAGGCCGGGCAGTGCCGTTCGGCCAGCGGGTCCCGCGTCGTGCGAGGCGCCTCGTCACCCATGCCTCCAGGGTAGGCCGCCCGCCCGGGCACCGCTCCCCCGCCGCTACCGCTTCCTGGTGTACGTCCGGACCAGGACGCCGTTGCCGAAGGCGCGCACTTCCCCCAGCTCGAAGTCGCGGGGCGTGAAGCCGGCACCGAACATCGGCATGCCGGTGCCGTAGACCTGCGGGTAGGTCTTGATGACGAGCTCGTCGATCTCCTCGACGAGCTGCCCCGCGATGGTGGACCCGCCACAGAGCCAGATGCCCAGGGGGCCGTCCTCGGCCTTGAGCTCGCGGATCCGGCCGACGAGGTCGTCGGCTATCAGCTCGACGTGGGGGTCGGGCGACTCGGCGAGCGAACGGGTGGCGACGAACTCGCGCAGGTGGGCGTAGGGGCTGGTGACGCCGACGTCCAGGGCCAGCTGGTACGAGCGCATCCCCTGGACGACGGTGTCGAAGTGCTTGTTCGCGCCGGTGACGCCGAGCGCCTCCCGCCCGTGGGTCGGAACGACCTCCGGGTATGCGGTGGCCATCCAGGCCGTGTAGGGGGCTTCGGAGTACTTGAACATGGAACTGGCGTCGCCCTGGGGGTCGCCGATGAAGCCGTCGATGGTGCAGGCGACGTAGTACGTGAGCTTGCGCAAACCGGTCCTCTTCGTCCTGGAGGGAGTAGGCTGCCCCTACAACCACGACGCTCATAGTGCTTCACCTGTAGTGGTTGGGCAAGCCCCTTGTTCCGACCGGTCCGATGCGAAGCGTTCGACGCGGATGCATCCCGCCCCGCACAGAGGAGCCCCACGTGGCGAGGAACCCCGAGCGCCGCACGACCCTGCTCGACGCCGCGATCGACGTACTGGCGGACGAAGGCGCCCGCGGACTGACCTTCCGGGCGGTCGACGCCCGGGCGGGGGTCCCCACGGGCACCTCGTCCAACTACTTCAGCGACCGGGACCGGCTGCTCACGCAGGTGGCCGACCGGATCTTCGTACGACTGACCCCGGAGTCCGGCGCCGTGGACACCGCGCTCCGCGGGGAACCCAGCCGCGCCCTGGTCGTCGAGCTGATGCGCTGGCTCGCCCGACGCCTGACGGCGGAGCGCACCTGCTACCTCGGGCTCTTCGAACTGCGCCTGGAGGCCGCGCGCCGTCCCGAACTCCAGAAACGATTCACCGAAGTGCTCCGGGCCGACCTCGACATGAACGTCCGGCTGCACCTCGACTCCGGGATGCCGGGGGACGCGGACACGGTCCGCGCGCTCTACTTCGCCCTCACCGGCCTGCTGCTCGACCACTTCACGGTGCCGGGACTCCTCGGCGACCGGGACCTGGACGAACTGATCGAGACCGTGGTCACCCGGATCGTTCCCGAGGCATGAGCGGTCACCGCACGGTCAGCGGCTGCGCCGGGTGACGAACTCCGCGAGGGCGAGCAGGTCATCCGCCGCCGCCAGGTCCGGAACCGCCCGCGCCAGGTGCTCGACGGCGCGCCCCATCCGCTCGGCGGCCTGCGCCTGGGCCCAGTCACGGCCACCGGCCCGCTCGACGGCGTCCGCCGCCGCCCGCACCGCCGCGACGTCCAGGGTCGGCCGGGCGTACAGCTCGGCCAGCTCCTCCCCGGCAGGGGTGCCCGAGGTGAGTGCCGCCACCACGGGAAGCGACTTCTTGTGGGCGGCCAGATCGGCACCGGCCGGCTTGCCGGTGTGCTCCGGATCGCCCCAGATGCCGATGAGGTCGTCGATCAGCTGGAAGGCGAGGCCGGCCTCCCGGCCGAAGGAGTCCATCGCGGCGACCGCCCCCTCCCCCGCGCCCGCGTACAGGGCCCCGAGGGCGCAGGAGCAGCCGAGCAGCGCACCGGTCTTGGCGGTGGCCATCGCGAGGCACTCGTCGAGCGAGACCTTCCGCGGATCGCGGCGCTCGAAGGCGCAGTCGGCCTGCTGGCCGGCACAGAGTTCGATGATGCAGGCGGCGAGGCGGGCGGAAGCCGCGGCGGAAGCCGGGTGGGGGTCCTCGGCGAGCAGGCGCAGGGCCAGCGCGCTCATCGCGTCACCGGCCATCAGGGCGTCCGGAACGCCGAAGACGGTCCAGGCGGTGGGCCGGTGCCGTCGGGTCGGGTCCTCGTCGACGATGTCGTCGTGGAGCAGGGTGAAGTTGTGCGCCAGCTCCACCGCCGCGGCGGCCTTCACCGCCTGGGCCTCTTCGGCGCCCAGGGCCCGGGCCGCCGCGAGGACGAGGGCGGGTCTGATCGCCTTGCCGGCCCGCCCCGCGTCCGGGGTGCCGTCGGCGCGCTCCCATCCGAAGTGGTACATCGCCACCCGCCGCACGGAGCCGGGCAGGGACTCGACGGTGGCGCGCAGTTGGGGGTCGACGGCGGTGCGCGTCCGGTCCAGGAGCCCCAGGGCCCCCTGCCCTTCGACGACGGCATCCGCGCTGCTCGTGGTCACGGTCATTTCCTTCACATCCTCCGCGGCGTCCGCCACGGCGATCGGTCACGGCGGTGCCCCGCCGTGACGGGCCGGGAGCGCCCGGGGCGGGGCGGTTCGGTACCCGCCCCGGGCGGAGCCGGCTCAGCGCCAGCGGCTGACCTCGACGTTCTCCAGGACGCCGAGCGCGTCGGGGACGAGGACCGCCGCCGAGTAGTAGGCGGTGACCAGGTAGGAGATGATCGCCTGCTCGTCGATCCCCATGAAGCGGACGGAGAGGCTCGGTTCGATCTCGTCGGGGAGGCCGGTCTGGTGCAGGCCGATCACGCCCTGGTCGGCCTCGCCGGTACGCATGCAGATGATCGAGGTGGTCCGGGCGTCCGAGACCGGAATCTTGTTGCACGGGTAGATCGGCACGCCCCGCCAGGTCGGGATGCGGTTGCCCGCGATCTCGATGGTCTCGGGCACCAGGCCGCGCTTGTTGAGCTCGCGGCCGAAGGCGGCGATGGCACGCGGGTGGGCGAGGAACATCTTGGAGCCCCGACGGCGGGAGAGCAGCTCGTCCATGTCGTCCGGGCTGGGGACGCCGTCGTGCGGCTGCAGCCGCTGTCCGTAGTCGCAGTTGGCGAGGAGGCCGAACTCCTTGTTGTTGACGAGCTCGTGCTCCTGGCGCTCGCGGAGCGCCTCGACCGTGAGGCGCAACTGCTGCTCGGTCTGGTTCATCGGCTGGTTGTAGAGGTCGGCGACGCGGCTGTGGACCTTCAGCACGGTCTGGGCGACGCTCAGTTCGTACTCGCGGGGCGAGGCGTCGTAGTCGACGTACGTGTGCGGGACGACGGCCTCGCCGACGTGACCGGCGGAGAGGTCGATGGAGGCCTCGCCGTAGGGGTTGGTGCGCTGGTCGGGCAGGGCTGCGGCGGCCGCGAGGTGGGCGGCGAGCGAGCCGGCCCGTTCGGCGAGGTTCCGGACGTCGTCCCGGGTGAGTTCCAGGACCGTGCAGGCCGTGGCGGCCCTGGCGGTCCAGGCCCAGGTGGCGTCTTCGCGGAGCAGGGCGGCCTCGCCGAGGTAGGCGCCGTCGGCCAGGACGCCGAGGACGGCCTCGTCGCCGTAGGGGCCCTCGCCGATCTGCTCGATGCGGCCGTGGGCCAGCAGGTACACCCGGTCGGTGGCGGCGCCCGCCACGGCGATGATCTCGCCCGCCCCGTACTCCCGCTGGGTGCAGCGGGACGCGAGCTCCACCAGGGCGCCCTCGTCCTCGTAACCGCGCAGCGCGGGGAGTTCACCGAGTTCGGCGGGGATCACCGCGACGCGCTCTCCGGTCTGCACGAACGTGACGCGGCCGTCGCCCACCGAGTAGCTGAGCCTTCGGTTCACCCGGTACGTGCCGCCCTGCACCTGGACCCACGGCAGTGCGCGCAGCAGCCACCGGGAGGTGATCTCCTGCATCTGCGGGGCCGACTTGGTGGTCGTGGCGAGGTTCCGCGCGGCAGCGGTGCCGAGGCTCTGCTGCGGGGCTCGCTGCTCCGCGCGGGTCTCGTCGCCAACCGAACCAACGGACATGGAACTCCCTCTCGTATGACTGAGTGACGAGAGAAGCCTTTCAGCACGGAATGTGTTGACGCCATTACACAATCGGGTGGGACTGTTCGACGATCTTCGGGGCATGTCCTGCGTTTTCCATCCGAACGGCGCAGCCCCGCACGCCTCGTGACGATCTGTCCGGATCGGCTCGCACACGGCCCGAACGGATGGCAGCGGAGTGGCGGACTCCGGTACTCCGGAAGTTCACCCCGTCCTCCGGAAGGAGTCGGTCATGTCCTCACCCATGTCGGCGAGCAGGTTCCTCAGCGCCCTGCGCGGCGAAGGCCTCACGGTCGTCCAGGTCGGCCACTGGACCACCCACAACCGCAACCACAAGGGCCCGTGGGGCCCCGTGCACGGCGTCATGATCCACCACACCGTGACCCGGGGCACCGCCAGCACCGTACGGATCTGCCGGGACGGCTACGCGGGCCTGCCCGGGCCGCTGTGCCACGGCGTGATCGCCAAGGACGGCACGGTCCACCTCGTCGGCTACGGCCGCACCAACCACGCGGGACTCGGGGACGACGAGGTCCTCCGCGCGGTCATCGCCGAGCGGAGGCTGCCGCCGGACGACGAGGCCACCACCGACGGCAACCGGCACTTCTACGGCTTCGAGTGCGAGAACCTCGGGGACGGCGTGGACCCCTGGCCCAAGGTCCAGCTGGAGGCGATCGCCAAGGCCGCGGCCGCGGTCTGCCGGGTGCACCGCTGGACCCACCGCTCGGTCATCGGGCACCTGGAGTGGCAGCCGGGCAAGATCGATCCGCGCGGCTTCACGATGGCCTCGATGCGGGAGAGGATCGCCGACCAGCTGCGCTAGGCGTTCCCGTCCACGACCGCCCCGGACGGAACCGCCCGGGTGCGGGCTCCGCGGCGGTCCGCCGCCGCGGACGACACAATGGCCGGGTGAACGCGTTCGACCCCTCCCGCCTGCGGCCCCGGATCCCCTCGCCCCTGGAACCGGTGGAGGACGAGCGCTTCGCCCGGCGGGGCCTCCGGCTGCTGCTGAAGCGCGAGGACCTCATCCACCCCGAGCTGCCGGGCAACAAGTGGCGCAAGCTCGTGCCCAATCTGCGCGAGGCGGCCGGACGGCCCGTGCTGACCTTCGGCGGCGCGTACTCCAACCACCTGCGGGCGACGGCCGCCGCCGGCCGGCTGCTCGGCTTCCCGACGGTCGGCGTGGTCCGCGGCGACGAACTGGCCGGACGCCCGCTCAACCCCTCGCTCGCACGGTGCGCGGCGGACGGGATGCGGCTGGAGTTCGTGGACCGGACCACGTACCGCGCCAAGGGCGACCCGGCCACGCTCGCCGCGCTCCGTGAGCGGGCCCCCGCGGACGCGTTCGTCGTGCCGGAGGGCGGCAGCAATGCGCTCGCCGTGCACGGGTGCGTGGAGCTGGGGCGCGAGCTCGCCGGGACGGCGGACGCGGTCGCCGTCGCCTGCGGCACCGGAGGCACCCTCGCGGGGTTGGCGGCCGGCCTCCTCCCGGGGCAGCGGGCCCTGGGCGTACCGGTGCTCAAGGGCGGTTTCCTCGACGGCGAGGTCCGTGCGCTCCAGGAAGCGGCGTTCGGCGGTCCGCGCGGCGACTGGACGCTGGCGGAGGGGTTCCACGGCGGGGGCTACGCACGCACCTCCCCGGCCCTGGAGGAGTTCGCCCGGGACTTCGAGGCACGGCATGGACTCGCCATCGAGCGACTGTATGTGGCCAAAATGCTGTACGCCCTCGTGGCCCTCGCCGAGCAGGGGGCCTTTCCCCCCGGCAGTCGCCTGGTGGCGGTGGTCACGGGCGCGCCGTGAAGCGTGCCGCGGGCGCCGGCGTGCGGGCGGGGCAGCGCCTGCCCGACCCCCTTCAGTCGGTCTCCCGGTAGGCGGCGGCCTCCTCCAGGTCGAGCCGGCGGAGCAGGGTGCGCATCATCTCGTCGTCGATCCGACGGGCGTCGCGCAGCCGGACGAAGACTTCGCGCTCGGCCTCGATCATCTCGCGCGAGAGGCGCCGGTAGGTGTCGTCCGCGGTCTCGCCGGTGGCCTCGTTGACCGCGCCGAGGCGTTCCCAGACGGCGTTGCGGCGTCGCTCCAGCACCGTGCGCAAACGTTCGGCGAGGGGCTGCGGCAGGGCGTTGCGCTCATCGGCCAGGAGCGCGTCGAGGCGTTCCTCGGCGGCCCGCGAGGCCTCGCTCTGCGCCTGGGCCTCGGCCAGGGTCTCGGCGTACCGGTCGCGTCCGGGGAGCCCGAGGACCCGGATGAGCGGCGGCAGGCTGAGGCCCTGGACGACGAGGGTGCCGATCACCGTGGTGAAGGTGAGGAAGAGGACGAGGTTCCGGGCCGGAAACTCCTCGCCGTCGGCGACCACGGGGATGGAGAAGGCGATGGCGAGGGAGACCACTCCGCGCATGCCGGCCCAGCCGACGATCAGCGGGGTCCTCCAGTCCACGCCCGGTTCGCGTTCCCGGACGCGGGCGGAGAACCGGCGCGGCAGGAAGGTCGCGGGATAGACCCAGAGGAAGCGGACGAGGACTACGGCGACGAAGACCCCGACCGCGTACCAGGCCGCCTCCGCCATGCCGTACCGGCCGAGGCCCTGGACGACGTAGGGGAGCTGGAGGCCGATCAGGGCGAAGACGGCGGATTCCAGGACGAAGGCGACCATCTTCCACACGGCTTCCTCCTGGAGCCGGGTCGCGAAGTCGACCTGCCAGGCGCGGTGGCCGAGGAAGAGGCCGACCACGACGACGGCGAGGACCCCCGAGGCGCCGAGCTCCTCGGCAGCCGCATAGGCGGCGAAGGGGATGAGGAGCGAGAGGGTGTTCTGCAGCAGGGCCTCGCGCAGGTGTCGGCGCAGCCAGTGGAGGGGGACCATCAGGACCAGGCCGACCCCGACGCCGCCGATCGCCGCGAGTGCGAACTCTCCGATGCCACCGGCCCAGCTCACCCCCTCGCCGACGGCGGCGGCGAGGGCCACCTTGTAGGCGGTGATCGCGGTGGCGTCGTTGACGAGGGACTCGCCCTGGAGGATGGTCGTGATCCGGTTGGGCAGACCGAGCTTGCGGGCGATGGCGGTGGCCGCGACCGCGTCCGGCGGGGCGACCACGGCACCGAGCACGAGGGCTGCGGTGAGCGGCAGGTCCGGGACGAGGAGGTGCGCGAGCCAGCCCACGGCCACGGTGGCGAAGAGGACGTACCCGACGGAGAGCAGCGCGATGGGCCTGGCGTTGGCCCGCAGGTCGAGGTAGGAGGAGTCGATGGCGGCCGTGTAGAGGAGCGGGGGCAGGATCAGCGGCAGCACGATGTGCGGGTCGAGGGTGTAGTCCGGCACTCCCGGGACGTACGAGGCGGCGAGTCCGGCGGCGACCAGGAGCAGCGGGGCGGGCACCGGGGTCTTGCGGGCGAGGCCCGCCACGGCGGCGCTCGCCGCCACCAGCCCCACCAACTGCAGTGCGTCCATGATCCCGACCCCGTCCCGTGCCGCAACGTAACCTGGTCATCTTGACGCCCTCCCCCCTGAAGGGGGGAATTCCCACGGCTCGCGCCGCGGTACTTCCCGGTTCCTTGCCGACCGCCCATCCGGAGGACCCCGTTGAGGTCTTGCACCGGCCCCACCGGCCGACGCCGCCCGTCCGGGGACCGGCCGTCCCCGCCCCGCGCCCGCGTGCCGGGGCGCGGGCCCGGACGCGCCTCCGGGTGCGGACGGCGGGCGGCACCGCGTCCCGCAGGGTGCCGCGGGGGGAGCACGGCCCGGGCGGGAGGGAGCCACCGGTCGCGCTTCCCCCCTCGCCCCGAAGGACGGAACATCCACGGAGGGATCCGATGAGCGAGTGCCTGCACCTTGCCGAAATGCCGCGTCCCGAACCGGCTCCGCTGGCCGACACCTGCCCCGAGTGCCTGGCGGACGGCACGCACCCGGTCCAGCTGCGGCTCTGTCTCAGCTGCGGGCACGTGGGGTGTTGCGACTCCTCCGCGGGACGGCACGCGACGGGACACTTCTCCGCCACCGGACACCCCGTGATGCGCACCTTCGAGCCGGGCGAGACCTGGCGTTGGTGCTTCGTGGACGGTTCGATCGTCTGACGGCTGGGTACGTCACCCCTCCGCGGGTCTCCGCGGCCGCCGGGGCGGGGGAAACCCGGTGGGCCCCGGGCTCACGGCGACACGGCAGGATGGATCGCGATAGCGTCACGGCGGACCGCGCAGACCCCCTGCGCACCGCCCCGGTTCGGGGGCCTCTCCTCCGAGCCCCGAATGAGTTTGTGCCACCTTGGAGGTGAGGGTGTCCCAGATCGCAGGCGAGCCCGGGACCCAGGACTTCGTGGAAGTCCGGCTGCCCGCTGCGGGTGCCTATCTGTCCGTGCTGCGTACGGCCACGGCCGGCCTCGCGGCGCGCTTGGACTTCACCCTCGACGAGATCGAGGACTTGCGGATCGCGGTCGACGAGGCCTGCGCCATCCTGCTCCAGCAGGCCGTGCCGGGGTCCGTCCTCAGCTGTGTCTTCCGGCTGGTCGACGACTCCCTCGACGTGACGGTCTCCGCCCCGACGACGGACGGCAGGGCCCCCGAGCGGGACACCTTCGCCTGGACGGTGCTGTCGGCACTCGCGGGGAAGGTCGAATCGTCGGTGTCCGATGACCGTACGGTGTCGATCAGCCTGTACAAACAGCGCGGCGCGGGGCCAGGCCCGGCGTGAGGAGCGGGGACGCGACGGCCGGCATCCCTGAGCAGCAGGCGCGGCCGAACAGGGTCGCTACGGAGCAGGCGGACCAGATGAGCGAGCACGAGCAGCACCCCGATGTTCTCTTTGAGTGTTGATCTCGGTTG